>JAFYGL010000742.1 GCA_017543165.1 Victivallales bacterium
TCCACTGTCCACTGTCCACTCTAAAGGAGCATAGATGTTCAAGTTGAATATTAGCGAGCGCACGAAAGGCATATTGCTGGTGCTGCTGGCTGGCGCCAGCTGGGGCGTGATAAGCCTGTTTGTGCGCCATCTTGGCGCCGCTGGGATTGACGCGAAAAGCATTGCCGCGTTGCGCTCGCTTATGGCGACACTTATGCTGCTGGCGATTATGCCATTTGTTTCGCCAGGTGCGCTAAAAATACGACTGCGTGATGCCTGGTGCTTTGCTGGCACTGGCATCGCCAGCATCACGCTTTTCAATGCGCTGTATTTCCACACAATGCAGCGCACCAGCGTGGGAATTGCAGTGGTGCTGCTTTACACCTCGCCAATTTTTGTTACAATGATGTCATGTATTTTCTTTAAGGAAAAGTTCAAGATTTCAAAATTATTTGCTTTATTGCTAGTTACTGCGGGTTGCTTTCTTGTGTCTGGCGTGATGAAGGAAGGCGACGCCAATCTGCCATTGTCGGTTCTGCTGATAGGCATTGGTTCCGGCTTCTGCTATGCGCTGTTCAGCATATTCGGGCGCTTTGCGCAGCAGCGTGGATACGGCAGCGATGCAATCACGCTTTGGTCATTCATTTTCGCCAGTTTTACTTCCCCGTTTTTGCTTGACTGGCATGTTGCGCCAAAGGTGGTGCAAAGCCCTGGTCTTGTACTTTGCCTGGCGGGTCTGGCGCTGATTTCCACCATATTGCCGTATTTTGCCTACACGGCAGGCTTGAAGCGACTGCAACCTTCCACAGCCGCAATTGCCGCCACCATAGAGCCCGCCGTGGGCACGCTGGTGGGCATAATCATATTCGGCGAGGCGCTTACGCTTTCCTCACTGGCGGGAATGTGCCTGATTCTTGTGGCAATCTTCCTCTAATGCGCGCGGTCCGCGCGTCAGGACGCGGGACTTCCATACGCTTTCTGCTTGGCATTGTAACAACCGTATGGAAACATAACGTCCTGATGCGCGCCCAGCTGGCCGCGCAGAGCAGCGCGGCTCGCAAAGCGACGTGCCGCGCGCACATATATTTTGCCGTTTTAATTCTAGCAGTAATGCCGCCATGCACTATATTATGCGCAAAATTGTGATTTTGTGCTTTAGCAAACCAAAAGAAGGAAGAAAATGTCTGATGTTCCAACAGATGCGGCCATACCAGAGGCCAGTGACTTTATCAGGGAAATTGTGAATGCCGACATAGCGTCGGGCAAATACAAGATGGGGGACATACGCACGCGTTTTCCACCAGAGCCCAATGGCTATCTGCACATAGGTCATGCCAAGGCATTGTGCGTGGATTTTGGCATCGCCCACGACTATCATGGCAAGACCACCCTGCGCATGGACGATACGAATCCAGCCAAGGAGGATACCGAGTACGTCGAGGCAATCAAGGAAGACGTGCATTGGCTGGGCTTCGAATGGGAAGGCGAGGTGCGCTACGCCTCGGACTACTTTGAAAAGATGTATGAATACGCCCTTATCATGATAGAGAAGGGGCTTGCCTACGTGGATGACCAGAGCGTGGAGGAGATATCCGCTACGCGCGGCACCTTGACCGAGCCTGGCAAGGAAAGCCCCTGGCGCAACCGCTCCGTGGAGGAGAATCTTGATTTGTTCAAGAGGATGCGCGCTGGCGAGTTCGCCGACGGGGAGAAGGTCTTGCGGGCTAAGATTGACATGGCATCGCCCAACTTCAATCTGCGTGACCCAGTCATGTACCGCATTCTGCACAAGCCGCACCACCGCGCAGGCGACAAGTGGTGCATCTATCCAATGTATGACTGGGCGCACGGCCTGGAGGATTCCATAGAGGGCATAACCCACTCCCTTTGCTCGCTGGAGTTCGAGAATCACCGCCCTCTGTATGACTGGTTCCTGCAGCAGTTGCCAGTGCATCGCCCGCAGCAGATTGAATTCTCCCGTCTGAACCTGAACTACACGGTGATGAGCAAGCGCAAACTGCGCCAGCTGGTTGAGGAGAAGCATGTGGCGGGCTGGGATGACCCTCGCATGCCCACCCTGTGCGGCCTGCGCCGCCGCGGCTATACGCCCACATCCATCCTCAGTTTCATGAAACTGGTTGGCTTGACCAAGTTCAACGGGCTCACCGATTATGCCGTGCTGGAAAGCTGCCTGAGGGACGAGTTGAACAAGACCGCCCCACGCTACATGGCAGTGCTGCATCCATTGAAGGTCACCTTGACCAACTATCCCGAAGGGCAAAGCGAGATGCTGGAGGCAGTCAACAACCCAGAGGACGAGAGCGCAGGCAAGCGCAACGTTTGCTTCAGCAGGAACCTCTACATTGACAGCGACGACTTTGCGGAAAATCCGCCGCCGAAGTACTATCGCCTGGCACCAGGGCAGGAAGTGCGTCTGCGCTGGGGCTACATCATCAAGTGCAACGAGGTGATAAAGGACGCGCAGGGCAACGTGGTGGAACTGCGCTGCACATACGACCCGGAGACCAAGGGCGGCAATCCAACTGATGGCCGCAAGGTCAAGGGCACGATACACTGGGTGGAGGCAAACACCTCCATCGTGGCGGAAGGACGCCTGTACGACCGCCTCTTCACAAAGGAATTCCCCGAGGATGTGGAGGAAGGACATTCCTTCACCGAATACATCAATCCCGCTTCTTTGACGGTGCTGAAGGACATGCGCATCGAAGCCGCAGCCGCGCAACTGCCGCCAGAGACTCGCATACAGTTCGAGCGACTGGGCTATTTCTGCACGGACAGGTACGACCACAAGCAGGAGGCGCCTGTCTTCAACCGTACTGTCACGCTGAAGGACAGCTGGGCCAAGATCGAGAAGAAGAACGCGCCTGCGCCGCAGCCAAAGCCGCAGCCAAAGCCGCAGCCAAAGGCTGAGGACAATGTGGCGCTCATAGACATCCAGGACTTTGCAAAGCTGCATCTTGTCAGCGCGAAGATTGTAGAGGCCGAGCCAGTTCAAGGCACGGACAAGTTGATGAAACTGAAGGTGGACTGCGGCGACGCGGCAGGTCCCAGGCAGGTGGTGGCAGGCATTGCCAAGGCATACACTGCGGAGCAGTTGATTGGCAAGACAATCGTTCTGGTGGAGAACCTGAAGCCAGCCGTGCTTTGCGGGCTGACCTCATACGGCATGCTTCTTGCCGCAAAGAACGGCAAGAAAATCAGCTTGCTGACATTGGACGGCGAGGCACCTGCAGGCACCACGATAGGTTAATGAACCATACACAGATTACGCATGCGTAAATCTGTGGATTAAAAAAGAAGGCATTGCACCTTTATGAAACAGTTATTTACAGCCAAAGTCACAGAAGGCATTATGTATAATTGCCTGGGCGATGTGGAGTTGAATCTCCAGGAAGGCGATATGGTTGTGGTGCAATGTGACCGCTATCTGGACTATGTCCGCATCATGGGCAAGGTAGGCGAGCCCATTGAGGATGTGGAGGAATTCGAGCGGCAGAAGGCACTTGCCAACAAGGGACGGCATGTGGAGGGGACGCAGACGCCGCGAATCCTCCGCAGGGGCACGGACGAAGATGCCGCCACCGAAGATGCGAACAGCGTGCAGGCGGCTGAGGCATTCAGCAAGGCAAAGGTGCGCATTGCCGCCCATGGCCTGGAGATGAAGCTGATCCATTCCCATTACTCCATTGACAGGAACCTGCTGCTTTTCCAATTCTCCGCAGAAGGGCGAGTGGATTTCAGGGAACTGCTGCGTGATCTGTCCACCTTGTTCCGTTGTCGTGTCGAATTGCGCCAGGTTGGAGTGCGTGACGAGGCTGGCTTGCTTGGAGGCATAGGCATTTGCGTGCGCACATTCTGCTGCAAGGCATTCTTGAGCAACTTCAACAGCATAAACGTCCGCATGGCGAAGATGCAGGGCATTGCCCTGAATCCCCAGAACATATCTGGGCATTGCGGGCGTCTGAAATGCTGCCTCTACTACGAGGCGGATGCATACAAGGATGCGCCAGCCTGCAATGGATGCAAGCCATTGCTCCAGGCGGAGGCCGTGGATGAAAAGGAACTGGCCAAACTTGAGGCAAAGGAGCGTTCCGCAGCGGATGAACGCATTCCACGTGCCGCATTGCACAAGGGGCAGCTCCAGCAGCGGGAACCACGCCAGCAGCAAAAACAGCAGA
>JAFYGL010000743.1 GCA_017543165.1 Victivallales bacterium
ATTTGCCTTGCCAGGTGCATTCAAGGTGGAACAGACTGGGGCCACCAGTTTCAAAGTATTCCACAGGGGAAAGCTGCTGATTGAATCCATAGGCGCAACAGGTTGCAATGAAGGCGGCTTCGGGCTGCCGCCAATCCGCCACATCAAAAAGACGCTTAATGACGGCACGCAGGTATGGAGCTGCTGGAGCGAAAATCTGGACACTGCAATCCGCCAGGAAATCGCAGTCAAGGGCGATGGCTCCGAAGTGGAATACACCATGATTGGCGAGATTCCCCTGTACGGGCAGGAATGCACCCGCAAGGTGCAAATCAAATTGCCATGGGGCGCAGTCAATGGCTGCAAATACGAAGGCTTGCTGATAAACGGGCGGCAGTGGATTGCCGACAATGGCACGCTGGACGACAAGACACCAGCAAAGGGCAGCATCGGCAAGAACGTGTTCCGCTATCTTGTGTTTTCTGGTGGAGATGCCGCCGCGTCAGGCGTGGTGTTTGACTTCAATCCCATAGGCGCTGGCTACTATGGCCTGGCACATCCGCTAGGCGGCATCAGGGGTGTGTTCAGCGTGATGCGCAACAAGGACCTGGTGCTGATGAATGGCGGCGGTGGCGATTTGACTGCGCCTTCAGGTTCCAAGGCAAACAGCGGCATCACTGGCGCAAAATTGGTGCTTCGTGAAGGGAACTTCAAGGAGGACTATCCGACGCATCATGCCTGGAAGAAGTACACCTACAATGACAGGCTTCCAGTGAGCAATCTCTATTCCTTTGGCTCGGAACAGCATGGCAAGATGTACACAAGTGCCGATTTGGCGCAATACAGCGACAAACAGGGCTTTGGATGGCTGGGTGCCCAGGGGCTTTCTTCACTTCAAGGCGCATACGAAGGTGCATTCTACTCCGCGGTAAAGGGCAAGAACGCCAGCTTCAAGATTGGCAATCTGCCGCCTGGACTGCACATATTGCAGATAAGCTGCGGCAACTTTGGCGGCGAGAGCAACAATTTCAGCATCACTGCAAATGGGCGCGAACTTGTCTCTACGCAAAGCGTGGCGGCAAAGGAGCTGCTGAACATAGCAGTGCCTGCCTGGGTAACTGACGGCGCTATACAGGTGGACTTCAAGGGTGATTTCCTTGTTTCCGCCATTGGCACCGCTTTCCTCATGGCACAGGCAGAGGACTTCACATACAAGCGGGGATATTGGCTTGTGGATGGCTTCGAGCCCACCCTCTATTTCCACAACGAAGACGCCAAGCCAGATGCGGAAATGACCATTTCCGTTGACCGCATTCCAATGCCCGTGCCAGGCGAAGAGGCAAAGGGCCCCATGAAGAAGTTTGTCCGCGAGGTCGAATTGCCTGACGCCTCCTCGCCTGGTCTCCAATGGACAAAGCGCCCCATCATACGAAGCGTCAGCTATAGCGCATATACAAGGGACGAGGCTCTGCGGGACAAGTTGTTGCAGAGACGACTGGACGAGGTCCAGAAAGACGGCGCAAACACAATCATGGTCGGCGCCACCCCCATCCTCTCCAGGCATACGTTCCCGATGAATGTGGAACGGGACAATGCGATGATTGAAAAAATCACGAAGATGGCTCACCAGCGCGGAATGAAGGTGATTGACCACAATGACGCCACCCTGCTCTGGCAGCACAACGTGGGTTTCCGCCAGTGCGCGGAGCGCCTGCCTGAATTGTCCCGCACCTTGCCTGACATGATGCCATCCGCCACATTGTGCCTGATGAATCCTGTTTTCACAAGAAAATACAGGGACTTCCTTCTTGACGCCGTGAAGCGCGGCGTGGATGCCTTCCAGTGCGACGAGCTATATTTCTATCCATTCTTCTGCGGATGCATCCATTGCAGGGAAGGCTTCCACAAGGACACGGGATGGCATCTGCCACTGAATGAATTGGACAAGAACATGGAAAACCACAATTCGCCTCTGTGGAAGGCATATCTGGAATGGCGCAAAATCAAGATTGCGGACTGGTTGATTGGCTTCCGCCGCGAGGCCAACGCAATCAATCCCAATCTGGTGATATGCCGCTACAACACCCACACTGGTTTCTCCACCACATCCAGCCCACTGCGAAAAGGGCAGGACCTGATAGAATTCACGCGTGTGGTTAACTTATTCGGCACGGAAATCATGCCCCGCAACAACCTGATTTGCGCCCGTTCACTTCTGCCATACCGCAAAATGTACAATCTGCTGCGAGAAGCCAGCCATACGCCGCTATTCGCGTTCCTGTATGGCTCCCACCACGACACCAAATACTTCGGATGGGCAGGCTGCAACATGGCCGCGCAATCTGGCTTCATCGAGGACATACCAAAGAAGGGCGAGGCCAACTTCCTGGCATTCAGCGCAAATCCAGACAACATGGACATTGACAAGGCACGCCCGACCGCCCAGATCGCCCTGCTCTTCTCCCAGCACAGCAGAGACTGGAACACGGAAATCGGCATGACGCCCACAAACCTGGGCATCGCGCAAACGCTGGAGGAACTGCATATTCCATACCGCGTCTATGCGGAATTTTCTCTGAACAAGAAGAAGTTGAAGGACATGAAGGTGCTCATAATCGGCGCCTCTGCCTGCTTGTCCAATGAAAATGTGAAGGAGATAATCGCCTTTGCGCAGCGTGGCGGCACAGTTATAATGAACTCCAACGCGGCGTCCTGCGATGAACTGGGCAATCCACGCAAGGGAGGCTGGCC
The DNA here is from genome assembly GCA_017543165.1 of Victivallales bacterium. The sequence goes on from JAFYGL010000743.1 coordinate 2,731, forward strand.
ATTCAGAAGATATTTTGACTTCACGCCAGGCAAACTGCACAGGAAATATGTCACGCACATTGGCACATCGCCTGACATAAAACAGGCATCCAAACTGCTGGTGCCAATGCATTACAGCCGCCCATACAGCAAGGGCAAGTCTATTGAAAGCAAAGGTTCGCCACTCTACGGCTTCAATGCAAGGGGAGAGGCCTTCCCCCTGATTTTCAGTGCGTCCTGCGGCAAAGGCAAACTTGTCTGCGAAGCATCGCCATTGGGGGGCGGCGTTTTCATCGGCGAGATTGGCAAGGTCAGCGGCAATCCCAAATGGCCCTACGAACTGGACGAAAAGCTGGCGGCAAACCACAGGACTTATCTTGAGGCCACACTTGGGGACGCCTCGCCATGGCATGTCACCGCGCCTACAAAGGTATATGCCGAACTCTACAGGCAGGACAAGGCACTGGTTGCTCATTTCCTCAACGGGCAAGGCGCCACAATGAAGAAAGGACAGGTCTATGGCGGCAATCCACCAGGCGAATCCTGGCCGCCCTTGAAGGAGGACATACAGTTCACCCTCAAGGCAAATGGAATAAGCCAGGCATACGCAGTGTCACCTGACTTCCAGGGACGCAAACCACTGCAAATCACACGCAACGGAGATGACCTGACAATCATCCTGCCAAAGGAACTGCTACACGCATACACACTAGTCTTGTTGAAATAGAGTTTCCCCTTCCCCGAAAAGCAAGGCCCCCACACAATGATTTCATACGCACTTTCATCCTGCGCATTCGGCAATTATGTCACTGAAGAAGCAGCCAATGCCATTCGGCAATCAAAGATACGTAATTACGAACTTTTTCTAGGGACATACCTTGAAGACAATGAAAAAACTAGTCTTTCTCGCAAACTAAGCAGTGCACTTATCAAAGAAGGCGTGCTGCGTCCTGCCAGTGTACATCTTCCTTTCTTCGACCCTTCTTTTCTGTATGAAGACAGAAGGAAAATGGAAATATCACGCCTGATCAAACTTATCAGGGACAATGCGGAGCTGATGGGTCCCATGGTTACGCTCCACGCCAGCGGAGAGCCCCCACTGGAGGAACATCCCCAGCGCATTGGCCAGGTTTGCAAATCAATCGAGGACATGCTGCCGCTTGCGCAGGAAATGGGCTTTGTCATAAATGTGGAATTCCTGCCCCGCACCTGCGTGGGGAACAGCGCTGAGGAACTCCAGGAAATCGTGTCCCATTTCGATGCAGACAAAGTGGGCATCTGCCTGGATGTGAACCACATCATGAACAAGTATCTGGAATTGCCCGCCATGATCGACCTTCTTGCACCACGCATCCGCTCATTCCATATCTGTGACTACGACGGCATTGACGAAAACCACTGGCTGCCAGGACAAGGCATACACAACTGGCCTGAATTGATGAGGCATATCAAGGCCATAGACCACGATTTGCTGCTGATACTGGAGACAAGCTGGCAATTGCAAAGCAAAACCCGCCCAATCGACCCGATTTTCTCCTTGCGCCAGAACGAATGCGCCTGCTGGTTCCTGGAAAACTGCGACCGCATTATGGCGGAACAGAAGGCATTCCGCATACCTGGAAACTGATTGTCCGCTAGTTGCGGGCCTTGCGACAGCCCGTAGTAGCGACGGCGTCCTCGCCGTCGCACCCAAAAGCGTGCATCTCGTTGCTAAAAGTGTCCATCTGGCATAGGACAGTAGTAGCGACAACGCGCCCTTGGTGCGACGGCGAGGAC
>JAFYGL010000744.1 GCA_017543165.1 Victivallales bacterium
AAGCGTTCCCAGTTCCACGCCGTATTTCAGGCCGGCGGCCTCGGCCTCCTTCTGGCGCTTGGCATAGAGGTCAGGTCCCTTGCAGTCTTCAATGAAAGTAGGAACTATGTAGTCATAGAATTCATAGAAGTTCACGCCGAATTTGCGCCACTGGGGCACCGGGCGTTCCGTCTTGCAGCCTAATCCAAGTGTGAAGTGCTTAAGCCCCTGGCCGATTTCGGGGAATTTAGGCGCTTTCCTGAAGACGATGGGATATGGCTCCTGCTGCCCGCCGTCCCAGACAGCATAGACATAGCCTGTGCATCCGTCCTGGAAGCCTTCTCCAATGCGGAAATGCACCTGCTGTATTGCGGAAGCATAGCTGCTGCGCCTGGAATTGTAAATTTCGATTCCCTTTAATGTCTTTCCCTTTACAATGACCTCGCCTATGTCCTTCCGCCTGCTCAATGAAAATGTCATTTCCACGCCTTTGGGCAGAGCGGCGACCATGCGGAAATTCTTCTTTTTCTTGAAGTCCCCGCGGAGGCCGATGTGCACCTCGGCGTCAATCTCATCGGAAATCCACATTTCTGGGTAGTGGTAGTAGTAGCCGTTAATGCCCACGGCCTCGCCCTTGGGCAGTTTCTTCAATGCCTTGACCTTGTTCCGTTCAGCAGGTATGTCAATGCCCAACTGCCTGTTGGCGGATTCCAGTGTCAGTTTTTTGCCGTCCGCATTGAAAGACCATGTGGTGCCCGCCTTTGCCTCCAGTTTGCCCAGGGGCTTGCCGTCCAGCATGGTATTGCATGAGCCCAGGGACTGCACGAAGTAGATTGTGCCCTTCTTGCCGTCAAGGGTGAATACAGTGTCGGGGGTGATGGACACCACCCTGCCCTTTCCCGCGAAGGGGATGATGGAGATGCTTGCGCCCCACTCGTCCGCCTCGGCAACTGGCCTCAGTGAAATCTGGCTGAAGCTGGCCTCCAGTGAAACGCAGTCCCACTGGAAAATGTTCTTCAGTTGCTGCGGGGTATTGACATAGAGCGCCACGCCCTTTCCGCTTTTCGCGCCAAGCGCGCTCACCCATGGCTGGCCAATCTCAGTGATGGCGGAAAGCCTGTCTATCTTTGCGTTGGCATAGGGCACATCCGCATAGCCATCCTTGGCGGGAAGCGTGAACACGCTGTCCTCTGGCATGACAAGCATGTTGTGGTATTTCAGCGCGAAGTTGTTCTCCTTCTTCTTGCTGACCAGGCTTGCCCCGCACTGCAAGGCGGCCTGGTTCTTCGCCAGTTTAAACGTATGCGTCAGCACCATGCCAGCCATGGTGGACTGCTGGAGTTCCGCAACGGCGGTGACAGTGTCCTCGGCTGTACGGGACAGTTTGTATTTCAGCGCCAGGCTCTCCACATTCTTGAAAAGCACATCCTCTGTTTTTCCCACGCCTCCATAGAGGCCTTCGCCGTTAACCAGTTCGCGGCCAGATGACTTTTCAATCAGGGAAATCACCTTGCCGCCACGCTCGGCGACCACCGCCTTGAGATAATCATTCTCCAACACTTCGTCCGCCAACAGAATGCCACCGCATAGCGCCAGCAAAAAACAAGCCAGTCTTTTCATTGCTTTCTCCCTATTATTCAAGAAAAATATCTTTGTTCCACATAACTATTCAGTACGTTCATATTAGGCATGGATTTTTTTTGATCCACAGATTTCCACTGATTATCACTGATTAAGCTTCCCGTGATTTTGACGAGACGCTGAAGCAGCGCTGCTTTCCATTTTGCGGGCGTAGGCTAAACTCGTTTTGCCTACGCCCGCAAAACAGGAAAGTTTCGGTCCTTTAGGACCTCGTCAAAATCACTTTCATGCTAGTTTCTGGATGAAATCTGTGATAATCTGTGGATAAATAAAATATCCATATCATCAAAAGTGAGTACTGAATAACTACGTTTCTCACTTGCCATTGTTTTCATTTTCATATTGCCTTATGCATTCTTCAATAATTGCAATCTGGCGCCTCACATCCTCAAGCCTCACCACGAGGGGAGCGCCATTGCGGATGGCGTCATAAAGATTCATGTACAGTTTCTCGCCCATCCAGTCTGCGCCGCGGCTTCCAGTGTCCTTCCAGCTATTCTCAAACCACTCCAGTTTTTCGGAGCAATATTTGCGGTCTGGCAGAGGTTCCCTGATGAGGTGCTGCGGGGCCGCCTCCTCTGGCTTGTAGTATTTCCACTCGATTGTGCCAGGATTTGCAGTAAGCCCGCCATACTCGCCGTAGATTTGATAGCGGGGCGGCGAGAATACGGCGCAGGATGTGACCTCATAGTCGATGGTCGGGTGCCCTGGCTTTGTGAACAGCAACTTGATATGGTCTTCCGCATTGCCGAAACTGTTCACCCGCTGGATGGAGCAGAGCATCTTGTCAGGCATCACATCGCCGAACAACTTGAGCGCCTGGTCCAGTGAATGCGAGCCAGTGTTGAGAAATGCGCCGCCCGTGAATTCCCTGAGTGTCTGCCAGTCCCAGCGTCTTGCGAAGTTGTTTCTTGTGAAGCGCGCCATGACGATGCGCCCCAGCACGCCGCTGCTGCAGATTTCCATCACCTTGTTGAATGTGGAATCAAAGCGCGCCTCCTGGAAGACCGCAAAGACACGCCCTGACTTTTTCGCCGCCTCGCCGACTGCGTCCACATCGGCGACTTTCCCAGCCAGCGGCTTCTCTGACAGCACATGGAAGCCCGCCTCCAATGCCTCGATGGAAATCGGCACGTGCATATAACTGAACGAGGCGTTTACAATCAGTTCCAGGCTCTTGTCCTGAAGCATCGCCTTGTAGTCTGGATACACAGTGCAGGCAGGGAATTCCGCCTTTGTCTCGTTGCAGCGTTCGGGAATCAAATCCGTTATGGCCGCAATCTCGAACTTCTCCCGCATAAGAGGGCGGCGCAATGCCGCCACATGGATGTTCCTGCCGCTACGCCCCTGCCCGATTATTCCTACTCTGATTTTCTTGTCCATAATTGCCTTTTGTTGAGAGGAAAGTTCAATACATCCAATGTGAGCGCCTTAGCGGCGCTCACTCAAGTTGGCCAACTGGTAAGATAAAGCCCCAAGGAATCCCA
>JAFYGL010000745.1 GCA_017543165.1 Victivallales bacterium
AGCATCTTCTGCTGTTCGGCGACGGCATCCAGGTCAGCCCTGAAGGCGGCGATTTCGCGTTTTGAGGTGTTGTCCGCCTGCTGCCTGTAAGCAGGGGCTGCTGGCTGTTCATTGGAACGGAATGCTGTCGGCTGCGTGCTAAGAACAGGCTCTGTTGCCCCGAAGTCTGCGCAACCTGCCAGCGCCACGGCAGCAAGAACACCCGAAAATAAGATTTTGATGTTTCTCATTTTTTGTCTTCCTCCTTGTTTTCTTAAAATTAGGTAGCTCTTAAGTGAAAGCCCCGTGCGGGGCTTTCACCTTAATAATAACAAAGTTGGATTCAATCGGCGGGGAGAGCCTTGCGGTTCTGGGCCAATTTTGCGTATGCGTCAAGCACCAGCTTGGAGAGCACCGAACCTGGCTGGATGCCAGCCACTTCCTGGATTGTGGCCTCGGCTCCCTTTTCCTTCAGCATTTCCTGCAGTTTTGCCGCTGACGGGTCGTCCGCAGGGTCGAAATACAACGCCGCCGCGATGCCCCATGCCAGATGCACTGGCTTGCCGCCATGCTTGCAGGCCAGATTTGCGGCGCCGACCAGGCGGTCCTCCGCGGCCAGTTTGCGCATTGGATCCCTGCCCAGGCGGAAGATGGTGTCGCCCAGCATCTTGTTTGTGAAGCGCTCCAGCAAGTCGTCCACATGCGCATAGAGCCACTTGGAATCTGCATTGAATTCGGCGCAGATGCCGTCCACGCTTTCACGCAGGCCAGCCAGCATGAACGCCCGCACTTCCTTGTCCGCCATTGCCTCGTATCCCATTTCGTAGCCCCTCTGGTATCCCACGTATGACATGAGGGCATGTCCGCAGTTGTGGACATAGAGTTTGCGGGCCGTGAAAATCTCGAAGTTGTCGTATGGCGTCATTGCCACGATTGCCGGGATTTCGCCCACGAATTCGTCCTTTGCCACAGGCAGTTCCTTGTATGGCTCGACCTTGATGAGAGTTGGGTCCTGAGCGCGCATTTCAGCGGTCGGCGCAGGCACCATGCGTCCAATGACGGTTGAGACGAATCCGATCTTGTTCGCCAGATAGTCCTTTGCCTCGTCAGGTGTGGAAGTCTCCACCATGCCACGGAAGATTTTTGCGGCGCCGTGGAGGTTTTCGCAGATGATGAAGTTGAGGGGGGGGGCATTGCGCTTTGCGCGGAGGGCAATGCCCAGCGCCACGTTTGGCGCCACATACTTAAGCACGTTTGCACCCAGGGCGGTGGCGCAGATTTCCGCTCCGTCGATTGCCGCCGCGACTGCGTCCTTGTCATTGCTGTTGATTGCCTTCACTGGCCCGATGGTGTATTCCTTGACGCCCTCGTTGCTGACGGTCTGCAGCTTGTAGCTGTGGTTTGTGTTCATTGCCTTGAGCAGGTCCTCCACCACATCCACGAAAGTCACTTCGTAGCTTGATTCGCTGAAAAGCTGCCCGATGAAGCCGCGCCCGATGTTGCCGCCGCCAAAAATTACTGCCGATTTCATTTTACCTTGTCCTTTTGTTTGTTGGTTGATATTTTCAAGCATTTTGAGTAAGCATTGCCTTCAACGACCTGTAGTCGGTCTTTCCAGAACCCAGCAATGGTATTTCAGGTATCTTGATGACCTGCTTTATGTTGTAGATGGGGGCGAAGCCCGCCTCCCTGAGTTGCAGGTTGATGTCCTCCTTCTGCAAGTCCAGCACGGTGAAGAGCACGATTTCGGGATGTGCGTCATCGCCGCGCGCCTCGACTGCCAGCGGTATGGCAAGTTCAGGTGTGCGGTACTGCTTCATCAGCACTTCCTCGATTGCGGGCAGCGAGACCATTTCGCCGCCGATTTTCACAAAGCGCTTCAGGCGTCCCATGAATATTATGCGACCTGCCTCGTCAGCCTGCACCAGGTCGCCGGTCCTGTACCATTCCTTGCCCTGGATGGTGACGAACGGGGAGGGGCCGTCATAGTCCAGGTAACCTGGGAATATGCTGTCTCCGCGGACGTTCAGCATGCCAGTCGTGCCTTGGGGCACGGGATTGTCGTTTTCATCGGTTATGAGCCATTCCAGGCAGTCGATGACGGTGCCGACTGTGCCCAGTTTCTCGTTGCCTGGCCTGTTGAGGGCCACCACTGGCGCGCATTCCGTGATGCCGTAGCCTTCCAGCAGATAGAGGTTTGGATTCTTTTCCTTCATCATGTTCCAGGTTGCCAGCGGGCATTTTTCCGCGCCAGTTATGATGATGCGCAGGGACTGGACCTGGGCTGGGGTTGCGTTTCGGAAGATGCCCGCCGCGAATGTAGGCGTGCCCACGATCATGGTGGCGCGGTATGCGGCCACGATTCGTGCCAGCATGTCGCCTTCCGTAGGGTTCGCGTGGTAGATTACGCGGAGGTTCGCCACGCCTGGCATGACCACGTTCATCAGCAGGCCGAAGGAGTGGAATGGCGGCAGCATGCCGATGACGCTGTCATCACGCCGCAGGCCCAATGCGCGCATGGCGCTGGTGACGCAGCTTATCACGTTCCAATGGGTGAGCGGCACGGTCTTGGGCATGTTCTCGGAACCCGAGGTGAAGAGTATTCCCACGTATTCGGAAACCTTCGCATTGCGTAGGCTGCTCCAGTTGAAGTGGCTGCAGAACAGGCTGTACAGTTTCCTGAATATGGAGATGCCCTTCTTTATGTCTTCAAGATAGATGAAGGTGTCCTTGATTTCCGAGAAGTCGGTGCCACGTCCTTCCAGGCGCTCCACCACCGTCTTCGAGGTCAGGACATGCTTGATGCCTGCCTTGTCAATGCAGTGCTTCATGTTGCGGGAGCCAACAGTCCAGTTTATGAGCACAGGCACTTTCCCCGCAAACAGCATGGACATGTACACGACGAACACCGCCGCGCAGGCTGGCATGATCAAGCCGATGCGCTCCTCGGGTATTGCCTTGATGGAGGGGGACAGCGCCATGATTGCAAGGATTGCCTTCCTGCTGGTGATGACGCCTGACAACTGGTCCGCCACCAGCGCGTAGTTTGGATTCTGCTTTGCCATGATGAGGAAAGTGTCCGTCAATTTCCTGGCGCCTTCTGGGACTTGGAGCAGATTTGCGTCTTCTTTGATGAACCACTGCGGCGGAATTGGCTTGAGTGGTTCCGCCGAGGCGCTTTGGCCGATGGCGGCCATCAGCACGTTGGCCACGGTGCGGAGCGTCTCGGGGCTGTTGACCTGCACGCCGAATTCGTTCTGCACCCAGATAAGCAGGTCCGCCACCATGAGGCTGTCCAATCCCAGGTCCGTGCCCAGCGTGTAGGATTCCTGCAAGGTTTTCTTTGCAGTCATCTCATGCAGTTTCGCATAGACCTTCTTGCGCACGTCATCTGGCACCTCGCTGGTGTCCTGGGATGAAATCACGGTGTCTGGCTCGGGCACGACGCGGGCGCCGCCCCTTTCCCACCAGTAGTAGGGCACGTATGTGTTTGGAGGCGCCTCGAAGTTGTAGAAGCGTTCCAGATAGCGGTTGATTTCATCCTTTGTGCCGTTTTTGGGGAAGTCGGCTGGCAATTCGCAGAACTCGATTTCCACGTTGCGCTTTGGCATGAAGAAGAACAGGTTGAGCAGCACGTGCTTGATGTGGCTTGTGAGCACCTTGAGGAATGATTCCTGGTAGCCGCGGCCGCGCCCGAATGTGCTGCCCCACAGCCCCCTTGTCCTGATGAGGACGATGCGGACATCGGGGTATTCCTTGAGTATGTGGGTTACGCCGCCATTGCCGCGCAGGCTTTCATAGCGGCTGCGGTATATGCGGCCTGCGGGGTACATCAGCAGATTGTCCCCCGCCTTCAATGCATTGACGCATTCCTCGATCTGGTGCATTACCTTTTCCAGACCTGCCTTGCCTGCGATGCCCATGTCAGGCAGTGGCAGTATGCGGAGGCTTTTCACCAGGTGGCGCAGGATGAAATTCTGGCGGATCTGCTTTTCGTCCACCAGTGCGCGTGGCCTGAAGCGCCTGAAGAGTATCCTGCTTACGATGACAGGGTCTATGAGGGCAGGGTGGTTTGGCAGGAAAAGTATGCCTTTGCCGCTTTTGGCAAGGCATTCCTTCATTCCTTTGATTGTGATACGGTACCTGATTTTCAGTACGATGCAAATTAGCAAGAACAGCAGATATGTCATTTTACTCCTTTTTTGCCCACAGCTCATCGCAGTTTATCTGCGTCAATGTTGTGGATTGAAAACAGCGACTGCGAAGCGCTGCCGCCCCGCATAGTCAGTTTTTATTTCTGCGGCAAAGCCAGCCTTGCTGAGAAGCTGTTCTACCGCGTTGCCTTGTTTTTCGCCGATTTCCATGACGAGCCTGCCGCCTGGCATGAGGTGGCCTGGCGCGTCATGGATTATGCGCTTGATTATGTCAAGCCCCTCGTCGCCCGCCTCCAGTGCAAGCCTGGGCTCATAGTCCTTCACCACGCTTTCAAGTTGGCTGTATTCGCCGCTTGTCACGTATGGCGGATTTGCCGTGAGCATGGCAAACCTGGCATTTTCCTGAAGCGGGGCGTACAGATCCCCCTCCAGGAAAGTCACATTGTCCAGGCCCATTGTGTTCTGGTTGCGCCGTGCCCAGCGCAGTGCCTCCTCTGAAATGTCGATTCCCGTGAAGGCGACATGCCTTAGCTGGAATGCCATTGCCAGCGCAATCGCGCCTGAGCCAGTGCATAGATCGCATATCGGCCCGTCTGGAATGTGTTGTGACAGCGCCAATTCAACCAGCTGCTCTGTTTCTGGACGGGGTATAAGCACGCCTGGCCCCACATAAAGCTGTATGTCATGGAAGGGCACGGTGCCAAGGATGTATTGCAATGGCTCGCCCTTGAGGCGGCGTTCCAGCCTGGAGGCAAACTCCTGCTCGCCCACATTCTCGGCAAGCCAGCGCGCCTCGTTGCGGGCATTGCCAATCCCCGCGTCAAGAAGCCGCTTGGCCGCTATGTTGAAATCTGCTGTCATTATTGCACCGTAATATATTGGCGAACCACCGATTTTCCACAGTGGTGTACAACAATAATGTTGCTTCGTGTATTTGTTCTGCGCGGCTTCCGAGCATCAAGACTCAGGACTGCCAAGGGGGGGCAGTTATTTCGAAATGGACAGCTTCAATGGATTGCAATGGATTGCAAATCCAAGGGGTTGTTTTTTTTATTTGTTGAAATATATTACGTCCCCATTAATATTGACTAAAGACAAGTAAGGAGTAATCATAATACTAGAAAAAGCATTTCTCTATTAAGACATACTTGGTGTTTTTTACGCCAGGATTGTGCTTTGTGATTCTACGAAATTAGGACCTTCTTTTTATCACACTAAGGCACACGTTGGGCACGCTCGTACCTTGAGCGTTTCTTTTCGTGCCTTAGTGTAGGTAGTCATAAACCTCGTAGAATCACGAAAAAGAGACGCTTTTTTTGTGTTTGTTCAAATGGAGAAATTGCAATGTCATCTATTTCAGGGGAGACAGGTATAAATGACAATGAAGCATCGTTTGATGCTGAAGACAATGCATCGCAGTTGGATGAATTGCTCTTGCCAGATGATGGGGATTTGCTGGATGATGATTCACCCATTATAACTTGCCCTCATTGTTGGAAGGAATTTCATTTATCTCAAGTCAATTACATTGCCAATCATCCTACGCTGGTGGGTGATTCAGTATTGGGGGAGAGCGCCCAGATGCGTTTCCTTCCCAGCAAATTCAATGCGCAGGGCTATGCAATAGATTCAAAGGGCATGGTATGCCGTGACATGGCGTGTCCCCGCTGCCATCTTAAGATACCCGAGATAATACTTGAGGAGAAGGTGGATGTGCTGTCCGTGGTTGGTGCTCCTGCCAGTGGCAAATCTTACTACATCACTGCCCTGACAAGCATGTTGAAGAGGAATTTGCCAGATTACTTTGACTATACGTTTACCGATGCCGACGTGAGCATGAACTTCACCTTGAACCACTATGAGGATTTGCTGTTCCATAATGTTTCAAATTCAAAGGTGGCCTTGCCCAAGACTGAACTGGAAGGCGCGAATTTCTCTTCTCGCGTGAATTTGAATGGTTTCACTGTAAATCTTCCATTGCCTTACATATTCACCATGCGGAAGGTCCATGGCAATGATGCCAGCCAGAACGAAAAAGGCTTCATGCACAATGTGGTGATGTATGACAATGCAGGTGAGCATTTTGAGGCAGGGCGGGAAAGCGTGACCAACCTGGCGACCATGCACTTGATAAATTCATCCTTGATAATGTTTTTGTTCGACCCGTTCAAGGACAGCAGGGCGATAAAGTCATGCGATGAAAACGACCCCCAGGCGAACGTGGCCATGCGGAGCATAAACCAGGTCCAAATCCTTAGGGAAATGATAAACCGCATCAAGAAATTCAGGGGTATGGCCTCGTACGAGAAGTCAGACAAGCTGCTGACCGTCCTTGTCCCGAAATACGATGCATGGGCCGCCACATTTCCATTCAATCTGAAGGAGTTGTCGTTTGTCAGCTTTGACGACAAGGAATTTTGCAATTACCTGGATTTGGGTATCTTGAAGCTGGTGTCCTACAGCACCAGGCAGTGGTTGCTGGAAAGGGTGCCTGAAGTCGTGACTGACAGCGAGAGTTTTTTCGAGACCGTGTATTTCCTGCCTGTGTCGGCCCTTGGCACAAGTCCCTCTTATGACAAGGAGACTGACATGATAGGCATAAATCCAGAGGAAATCAATCCCATCTGGTGTGACGTGCCAATCTACCTGGATCTCTGGAAGTGCGGGCTTGTGTCGGCAATCAAGTCTGAATTCATGAATGAAATCATAGATGTCCAGGGTAGGTTCAAGGACGACAATTTCCTGTTCATTGATCCCCATACCAGGCGTCCGAAGACAGTTCCTTCCTTATACTGGGGTGCATGTGTCTATGACAAGAGCTTCGGCAGTTATGTTCGCTTCCCTGAGAGGCCTGTCGAACTTAAGCAGGAGGAAAAGAAATCCACCAAGAGTGGGGCGGATTCATTCTGGGATTAGCAAGATGACAAGGAGAGCATGACTATGGCGTTAGAATTGGTATATACATCAGTCCCTGCGGGGCTTCTGCCAGGACGCACAGGCTTCAGTACTGTAGCCATGACCAAGGGCTTGAGTCCCCTGATGGTCAATATGCTTGAGGGTATGGTTGCCTACACCCCCGTATTCGAGCATTACGATGCCAAGGCCGCGTTCAATCCCCCCTCCTTTTTCCACAGCAGAATTTCCGCAGGGCGTGTTGGTTATGATTTGCTTGCTCGTGTTTCCGCCTGCGGGCTGGACTACACCAAGCGCTCCAATAAAATCGGGCATTTCATTCTGCTGTCCGATGCGGAGAAGGCGCCAGACGGGCCAGGCAGCATATTGGCGGACCCGCAGTTGTTCATAACTGAATGGCAGGGAAACCCAAGATATTATCCAGCGCCCCGCGCATTGAACGTATATGCCTCTTCAAATGCCCGCGCAAATGCATGGGAGCGGGTCACTGGCGATGCAGGATGGGCGGCCTGGCTTGCTGATTCGTATATGTCAAGGCCCAATGTGCCGTGTTTTGTGCTCTATGATCCGCTGCAGCATTCAAATATGCTGGAACTTGTAAAGGAGGCATTGTTGCTTCTTCCAAAGGAAAAGCGCTGGGAAGTGACATGGAATACTTATCTTACTTCTTTGCCTGCTGGGGCGCAGTGCAATTGGCGCTTCAGCGTGCCAAAGCCAGAGATACTTAATGCCATCGGATGCAATGCCAATGCCAATGTCCTGGATTTGCGGCGCCCCCTTGGTGGGGCTGGCAACGGCAAACTGGCAGAGTGCGCCAGGAATGGCAGCGATCCATATCCAGCAAAGAAGACAATTACAATTCCAAAAGTCGCCGCAACGCAGGCAAATGCAGGAACTGGTGGCAATG
>JAFYGL010000746.1 GCA_017543165.1 Victivallales bacterium
AAGGACATCAAGTTCGCGGAACACAATGTGACAATAAAGTCCGCGCTCAACAACGGGACCAGGGCGGAAATTGCAGTGCTGGCTGCAGAGCTCTGCTCACTGTAGCATCATAGCCTCCGCCGCCTTTATGCCGTCTATTGCGGCGGAGACTATGCCGCCCGCCATGCCAGCGCCCTCGCCTGCCAGATAGAGGCCAGGCAGGTTGCTGGCGCCATCTTGCAGGCGTTCAAAGCGCACGGGGCTGGACACCCTTGTCTCGACGCCCGTCAATGTGCCAAGCCTTGCAAAGCCAGGCGTCTGTTTCTCGAACAGGCGCAGTGCATTGGCAATCGGCGCGTATACCGGCGCTGCCAGCACGTCTATGCGTTGCGCTTCAAGTCCAAGAAGATAGCTGCCATCAAGCTGCACTTTGGACATACGTCTCTCGAGAAAATCCACGGCCTTCTGTGCGGGAGCCGTGTAGTCTCTGCCGCCTTTGAGGAATACGTCCGCCTCGATGCGTTCCAGAAATGAGAAAGCCTCCTCTGGCGATGAGAAGCTGTCAGCCGCCAATGTGGATATTATGGCGGAATTGGCGTACCTGCCGTCACGTGCGGAATTGCTCATGCCGTTTGTGCACAGGGTGTTCTCCTGGCAGGTGGCCGGGATGATTACGCCGCCTGGACACATGCAGAATGTTGTGGCGCCTGGCATGTTCCCCTTGCTGGCAATGAAGTACTGGTATTCCGCCGCGCCAAGGGCAGGATATGATGCCTTGTTGCCGTAGCGCATCTCATTGATGAAGGACTGCGGATGCTCTATGCGGCAGCCCATTTGAAACGGCTTCATCTTGAATGCGATGCGCCTGGCAAGGGACAATATCAGCCGCCTTGCGCTGTGCCCGCAGGCGATCAGCGCCGCCGGCGCCTCTAACCTCTCGCCCTTGTCGGTGAGCAATGCCTGAAAATGCCTGTCTCCAATGAGATCCACAATCTGCGTGCCCCAAAGGAAGCGACCGCCCGCCGCGATTATGCGCTCCCGTAATGCGGCGATCACGCCTGGCAGCAGGTCAGAGCCAATGTGAGGATGCGCAAAATACAGTATTTCCTGAGGCGCGCCAGCCTCCGCGAAGGTGCGCAGCACGTATGAGCATCGCACATCATGTACGCGGGTGAACAGCTTGCCGTCGGACCAGGTGCCTGCGCCGCCTTCCCCGAACAGGTAGTTGCTTTCTGGGTTCAGCCTTCGTGTGCGGAGGAAGTCGTTTATGTCGCGCTGCCGTGCCTGAACGTCGCGGCCACGCTCGATCACGATTGGCTCCGCCCCTGCCTTCGCCAGCACCAGCGCCGCGAAAAGCCCTGCTGGCCCCGCGCCCACGATGATGGGATTGCGCAGACTGGTTTGCTCAGGTTGATGCCATGTGTCTTCCTTTTTCGCAGGTGCACAATCGCCACTGGGACGTGCGCCGTCACGCAATTCCACCTCCAAGGCATACAGCAGGCGCACATTGCTTCTATGGCGTGCGTCTATGCTGCGCCTGCATATCTTGTATGATATGATGCACTCGGGCAATATATGCAAAGACTTTGCGATATAAGGTGCCAGCGTCTTGTCGCAGTCCGATGAAAGACGCGCCGCATCCAGATTTATGTTTGCGCTGATGTGCATTATGGCAATAATAAAGGCAGGCAGCTAAAAACTGCCTGCCTTTATCCAAGTGCCGAATCTTTTTCGCCAGAAGGGCAGATATAAATATTCATGTCCCCGATTTACTGGGAAGGGCGCCATCTGCCGCGCCATTTCTATCGCCACTGACGAAGCTTGCGAACCGTTATCGTAGGATGTCCAGCTGCAAGTCTTTTTCGCTTTTATATGGGGGACATTATTTGCCTGTTGTCGCTGACGTGCATTGCTGTTGCCGTGCCGAGCTGCTTCATGTTGTCGACGCAGGAGATTGCCTGTGCCTTGTCACGAGCATTGCCAAGCATGGACAACAGCATTGCCGTCGTGATCGCGATTATCGCGATCACGACAAGAAGCTCAATCAGAGAAATGGTTTCTTAATAAAAAACCTCTCAGATAAAAGCCTCTAGAGGGATATTAGTCCGC
>JAFYGL010000747.1 GCA_017543165.1 Victivallales bacterium
CCCTGTTCCAGCCTGCATTTTCCTTTTCCGCCAGGTCGTGGGAAAGTGTGCTGATGGATTTCAGATGCCCTTTCAAAGGCTTGTCTTTTCTGCCGTTGATGTATATCAGCACCTTGTCCCCTTCCGCATGGAACTGGCGGCGTGATTCAAGCAATATGCCCTTGAAGCCGATGGTGTCCAGTTCAGGCATTTCCATGAAAACATAGTTTGGCCACATGCGGGTGCCAGGGACGATTTCATTGTTGTTGAATCGTTTCAAATCCACATAGGCAGACACAGGCGCCTTTACTATGATCTTGTCGATGTCCTCCTGCTTTTCCTTGATGCGCCTTTCATTGCGCCTCTTGTTGACCACGGCGCCTTCCTTCTGTATCTCGGATATTCTCAGTTGCTGCTGTGTTTCGAATTCCAGCCTTTCAATTTCCAGTTTGGTGAGTTGTATGTCAATCTCCGTCTTGCGGATGTCGGCGCTTCTTCCTGGCGGATTCTTCGTAGCCTCCAATTCCTGCTCTGCATAGATGTACTTGGAACGCTTGTCCTTCAAATCGCTTTCATAACTCTCCAGTTCCGTGCGCGAAATCATCTCGCGGGAGAACCTGTCCAGCGCCTTGGCATAATCCTCCTCAGCCGCCTTCAGGTTCATCTTGGCAATGCGCAAGCGCCCTTCCACAATGCGAATGCTGTCCTCCGTGGGTTCGCTTTTCTGGCGCTCCAGTTTGCTTTCCAATGACGCCAGTTTGTCATTCAGGGAATCCAGCTGCTCGGACATGTCCAGGTTCTTGTTGTCAATATTGGAAACACGCCTGGAAAGCTGCGGCTCTATCACACGCTGGCGCAATTGCAGAACATTCAAATCATATTGCGCCTCCTTGCTGACAAAGGTGGCTATGACATCACCCTCCTTCACAAGGGCGCCATCCGCGATTATGGACTGCAATGGCTGCCAGCGCACAGGATTGTTTATCTTCCTGGCCTGCTCAGTCATGGTGTGGACACGCACCTTGGAGACATACTCCAGTTTTTTCACCTCCACGCGGCAAGTGTCCTGCTGTGCAGTCTGCGGCCAGCAAACACAGCACAACAGCAATAATAGTATAATTATATGCATAATAATTAGGCGCGGCACGCGCGTATCCTAATTCCGTTTTCTATTGTTTTGTCGGATATCAGCACCAGATAGCCACCGCCGCCTGCGCCTGATATCTTCCAGCCATAAGCCTGTTCCTTGTATTTGGCGATAATGTCCTCCAATTCAGGAGAAACCATGCTTGGGAACATGGCAAGCTGCGCCTTGAAACTCGCGGTCGTGGCCTCGCCCCAGGCCTTCGCGTCCCTGGACAACACCGCATTCCAGATTGCATCCGTCGCCTCGGCAAGGCACTTGACGCCTGCCCTGGTGATGTTTGCATTGTAATACGGGTCATAACCATTCCTGCGCAAAGGCAGTGCCACCAGGTATATGTGATTTTCAATGAATGACAGCGTTTCATTGTCCGCCTTGGTGGCAATGTCCACTGGCCAGAAGCCATCGTCATAGTAGAGCCTGCTAAAGCCAGGCAGCAATATACCCAACTGGTCCTGGGAGCCAGAGACATTCACCGTTCCAGGCGGATTGTCCACGCAGAACAATACCTTCGCCAATTCCACGCGGTCCCCTTCGGGTATGGAGGTATGCCACATTTCAATCGCCTTCTTTCTGGATGAGGTGGCCATGCCAGAGCGATGGTTGAATTCCATGTCTGGCTCAATTGAAAGCACCAGAACAGGCCCTGGATGCAGGGCATTGACCTTGTGCTGGTCCAGCCAGCCACCGCCAAGTTCTATCCTGTAGGGGATTGTGCATTCCTGACGCAGCGCCGTGGTGGACCTGACTGGCAATGTGCCGTGCGGGATGCGCTGGCTCACTATCAGCTTGATGCCATGCTTGTCGCAAAAATCCTGCTTTGCCTGCGTAAAGCCATCCGTGTTCACAAAGAAGATGTCAGGCTTCAGTTCCTCCACTTCCTTTGTGAAGTCCATTATGCCTGAGCCGCTGTTTATCCACGCGTCCTTGACGCAGCGCAGCGCCTTGACCATGTACAGCCTCTCATTCTCGGGATTTATGGTCTTTCGGTTCTTCAATTCCCATATTGTGCTGTCCGAACCAATCCCCACATACAGATCCCCGTATGTGGCGGCCTC
>JAFYGL010000748.1 GCA_017543165.1 Victivallales bacterium
TCCACTGTCCACAGTCCACAGTCCACTTTAACAACACATAAGGAGAAACAACAATGGAAAAGACAGGATATATGTTTGCGGGCCAAGGGGCGCAGTTTCCTGGCATGGGCGCAAAACTGGTGGAAAGTTCCCAAGCCGCGAAAAAGGTGTTTGAACAGGCCGACGCCGTGCTGGGCTATTCAATAAGCGACTTGTGCTTCAAGGCAAGCATCGAGGAATTGACGCCCTGCGCGGTCTGCCAGCCCACCATATTCACGGTGTCCGTCGCCTGCTTCAAGGCATATACCGAGGCGAATCCCGAAGCCGAGACCGCGGCGACAGCAGGCCTCAGCCTAGGCGAATACTCTGCCGCAGTGGCGGCCAAGGTGCTCACTTTCGAGGACGGGCTCAGGCTCATTGCCGAAAGAGGACGCCTCATGGACAAATGCTGCAAGGAATACCCAGGCGGAATGGCCGCGGTCCTCGGCGCAGAACCTGCCGTGGTGGCGGACGTCTGCCAGCAGTGCGACATCGACGTGGCGAACTACAACTGCCCAGGGCAGATTGTCATCAGCGGTGTCAAACAGGGACTGGACAAGGCGTTGGAACTGCTTGGCAAGCAGAAAATACGCGCAGTGCCGCTGACCGTGGCAGGCGCATATCATTCCAGGCTGATGCAGGCAGCGGCGGACGAGTTCGCCAAGGCATTGGAGGCCGCCTCTTTCGCAAAGCCAGAATGCCCATTCTACCAGAATGTCACTGGACAGCAAAGCAACACCCCAGACGAAATACGGGAGAACATGCGCAGGCAAGTCTCTGGCAGCGTGCATTGGGAAGACTGCGCCAGAGGCCTGATGACACACAGCCAGCGCCTGGTGGAATGCGGTCCAGGCAACGTCCTGAGCGGCTTCATGCGCCGCATTGACCGCAGTTTCCCCGCAGGCCCCGCCTTCGCCGAGCTTTAATTGCCCAATATTCAACGCAGAGGATCCTTTGGGTTGAATATTGCGATTTTGCCTCTGTTGCTTTGACAAAATAGGACTTTCCAGTATATTATGGCGTTTTTATTGCGTCTAGTACCTGGTTCATTACTGTCGTTCAGGCCGCGTGGTCTGGAGTATGTTCTGGCAGCTAGCGCGAATACAAGAGAGAATAGAAATGACAAAAGAAGAAAAGACGAAGATTATCGAAGAGTACAGGCTGAATGAGAAGGACTGTGGTTCCAGCGAAGTTCAGATCGCCATTCTGACCAAGCGTATTCTTGACTTGACGGAGCACATGAAGATTCACAAGAAGGACAACAGCACGAAGCGTGGTCTGGTTGCCCTGGTGAACCGCCGCCGTCGCCTGTTGCAGTATCTTGAAGGCGAGGATTACGCCCGCTATTCATCACTCATCAAGCGCCTTGGCATCCGCCACTAGTCTAACGATAAAGTCCCTTCCCTGCCGTGTCAGGCGAAGGGACTTGTGCTTTAGAATAATCGTAAGCCGCTCCAACTTGATGACTGCCACGAATCTTGGCAATTGCGTAAAGTGGAATTTGACGGCAAGAGCGTCCATACTGGAACAGCCTGGAAAATCTTGCCGCGATTCCGCTGCGCTTGGAGTTAGGCGTCAATAGAAAAAGGAGAACCCCAAGATTAGGAGGAATTGAAGAATGAGTATCGAAAATGTAAAAATGGATTTGGGAAACGGGCGCGAACTGCTGGTGGAGACCGGGAAGATGGCCCTGCTTGCAAATGGCAGCGTCACAGTTCGCCAAGGCGACACCATCGTGCTGGTGGCAGTGTGTTCAGCCGCGCCACGCGAGGGCATCGACTTCTTCCCGCTGTCTGTTGAATACCGCGAGCGCTTTGCCGCAGCAGGCAAAATACCTGGCGGCTTCTTCAAGAGGGAAGGCAGGCCCACCGAAAAGGAAATCCTCACAGCCAGAATGACAGACAGGCCAATCCGCCCGCTGTTTCCTGAAGGCTTCGTGAACGAGGTCCAGGTGGTTTCCACAGTCATCAGCTGCGATGGCGAAAACGAGCCAGACGTGCTCTCGATTCTGGGCGCGTCCTGCGCAATGTCCGTTTCGGACATACCGTTCCTGGCACCAGTCGGCGCACTGCGCGTGGGCCGCATAAACGGCAAGTTCATCGCCAACCCAACACATGCTGAAATGAAGCAGAGTGACATCGACCTGGTTTACGCGGGCGTCGAAGGCAAGACCATCATGATTGAAGGCCGTTCCAGCGAAATCAGCGAAGAGGAACTGCGCGATGCAATGTACTTTGCGGACAGCATAGTGCAGAAGCAGATTGAGGCGCAGAAAGACCTGGCAGCCCGCGCTGGCAAGCCCAAGTTCGAGTTCACTCCACATATCGCATCGCCTGAAATGATGGCGTTCGCAAATGATTTCTGCGGCGACAAGATGAGCGAGGCATGCTCGGCACCCAGCAAACTGGAGCGCCAGGCAAAGCAGGACGAAATCAAGGAAGCCCTCTTCGCGGCACTTGCCGAGAAGTTCAAGAACGAAGACGGCACTGTTCCAGATCTGCTGCCCGTCTGGGAGGCTCTCATGGAGAAGACCATCCGCGGCCTTGTGCTGGAGAAAGGCATCCGCCAGGATGGACGCGCATTGGACGAAATACGCCCCATCAGCTGCGAAGTGGGCCTGCTCCCACGCGCTCATGGCAGCGCACTCTTCAAGAGAGGCGACACGCAGGCTCTCGTCACCGCCACATTGGGCGCCAGCAGCGATGCACAGGAATTTGACGACATCACAGGCGGCGAACTTAAGAAGTCCTTCATCCTGCACTACAACTTCCCCAACTTCAGCACTGGCGAAGTGGGCAAATACGGCAGCACAGGCCGTCGCGAAATCGGCCACGGCCATCTGGCGGAACGCTCGGTTGCAGGCGCAATGCCCAAGGATTATCCCTACACAGTGCGCGTCACATCAGAAATACTTGGCTCCAACGGCTCGTCCTCCA
>JAFYGL010000749.1 GCA_017543165.1 Victivallales bacterium
CTGTCCCACGCCAACGCCCGCACAACTGAAGGCAACACGCCGTATATTGCTCTGCGCCAGCTGGGGCGTCCCGAAGGCCTGGCCTTGCATGTGCTGCCCATTGGAGACTGGCGCATACGAGTGCAGTTCCTGGCATACAGCAACACGACACCAAAGGTGAGAGTTGAACTTGGAATATCGGACGAGACACTGGCCTTCCGCCTTCAGCCAGGCGAGGAATGGGAACTGCCGCAGGTGATAATTCAGCACTTCAAGGACTTTGAACTGGCCTCTGGGCAGCTGCACCGCTTTATCCTTGACAATATGGACATCCCACGGCGCCCAATGCCAGTGGAATACAATACCTGGCTGGACACCTATTCGGATTTGGATGTGCCTCGTCTCCGTGAACAACTCAAGGCTGCCAAGGAGATTGGCTGCGAGATATTCGTCATAGACGCGGGCTGGTTTGGCCCCTCTGGCGAAGGATGGGGCGCTGTAGGCGACTGGCGCGAGCGCACTGACACTGCCTTCTTCGGCAAGATGAAGGATTTTGCGGACGAGGTCAGGGCGGCTGGCCTGGGCTTCGGCATCTGGACCGAGCCTGAACGCTTCTATGAAAAGGCGCCAGTTGTGCTTGAGCATCCAGACTGGTTCATCAAAGTGAACTCAGGGCACAAGTGCTGCCGCATCGACCTGGAGAACCCAGCCGCATACGAGTACCAGAAGAAGACTTTGCTGGACCTGATTGAAAAGTACGACCTCAAGTACATGAAGACCGACATGAACACCCAGCAGGGCATAGACGACACGGGCGCGGCGCATTACCGCTACTCCAAGTTGTACTACCGGCTCATAGACGAGATACGCGCCTTGCATCCTGACTTCATCATAGAGAACTGCGCCAGCGGCGCGTTGCGCACTGATTTGGAAAGCATCAAGCATTTTGACATTGCGTTCCCCAGCGACAATGGCAATCCCTTCGCCCAGAACGACATACTGGCGGGCTTCTGGTATCGTTTCCTGCCAGGCCAGTTGATGAAGTGGCTTGTCCTGCGCCAGATTGAAGGGAATGTGCCCTTCTTTGGCAAAGAGAAGAAAAAGCCGCTTCTCACGCCCAATGAAGCGACCTGGGAGGAATACGAGCAGGTTGACATGGAATCATTGCTGGCTGCAAACTTCACAGGCGGCTACTATGGCTTCACAGGTGATTTGGCAAGCCTCACGCCTGAGAACAGGGCGCTTGCCGCAAAATATGTGGCTTTGTTCAAGGAAAAGAGGGACTTCATGCGCAAATGCGAGGGCTATTGCATCCATGATACGGAACGCTTCAAGGCCTTGCAGCTGAGCGACGGCAAGGATGCCCTGTTTATTTTGCAATACATTGCCAGTGACCAGGTGGAGGAGCGCACCATCTATCCAGTGGCGCTTTGCCCTGACTGCACCTACACCTTCAATGGCAAGGACTACGCTGGTTCGGAAATCATGGAAAATGGCCTGGTAATCCCGATGAAATATGTTTACCAGCAGTGGAAGAAGCGCGCTGAACTGATTGAACTGAAGCGCAAGTAGTATTTCAGGCGGGGGCTATGTTTTTTCTGGCGGCAGCTGAATTCAGCAAAATAGGCCTGGTTCAGGACCTGGCGGCGGTAATGCTGATGGCGGGCTTTGCGGCGGCGCTGTTCCATTATATGGGATGGCCCAAGGTCATCGGCTATATTGCCGCAGGCGCATTGATGGGGCTTTCCCCCAGCGTGAAGAATTTCCTTATCTCCAATGGCGACAGCGTGGATGTGCTTGCCAACCTTGGCGTCATATTCCTGATGTTCACTTTGGGTCTGGAACTGAATGTGCGTAAATTGCAGCGCAGCGGCGGCACCATCTTCCCCACGGCCATATTCGACCTGATGATGATGCTGACGGCTGGATACGCCGTGGGCGTGCATTGCCTGGGACTGGGGCTGCTTCCAAGTCTGTTCCTGGGAGCCATGGTCTGCGATTCCTCCACCACGCTGCTGGCCAAGAGCCTGGAGGAAATGGGCTGCTCCAGGGAGAACTTCGCCTCCCTCATATTCGGCACCACCATTTGCGAGGACATTCTGTCCATCGGCGTGATGGCTGTGCTGACTGGTCTTTCGCTGACTGGCCAGTTCCAGGCAGGCGAACTTCTGGAAAAACTTGGCGCACTGGCGCTTTTCCTAATCGCTGTGCTGGTGTTTGGCTTCATCCTTCTGCCAAGATTTTTGGACAGGCTTAGCCGCCTGAAGGACAAAGAGACGCTGCTGGTCATAATCCTGGGCGTCTGCTTCGGCATTGCATTCATAGCAGAGAAACTGGAATACAGCTTGGCATTGGGCGCGTTTCTGGTAGGCGCCATGGTGGCGAAGTCCAGCGTGTCCCGCCGTGTCCACGATAGCACTGGCGCATTGCGCAGCATGTTCAGCGCTGTGTTCTTTGTCACGGTGGGCTTGATGGTGCGGCCAATGGACATGCTGGCCAACTGGATGCCTATCCTGGGCCTGACGCTGCTGGTCCTGCTGTGCAAGACATTCAATTGCGCGGTAATGTCATACCTTACTGGACAGCCCCACAAGGACGCTCTGAAGATTGGTATTGGCCTGGCGCAGATTGGCGACTTCTCGTATATGATTGCGCTGCTGGGAATGACTTTGAACAAGGGGGCGGACCCGTATCCAAGACTGTACCAGATTGCCGTTGGCACCTCCGTCCTTACGACTTTGCTGAACCCATTCCTGCTTCGCTCGTCTGTCGCAATGGGCGATGCGCTGGACAGGCGCCTCCCAGCGAAAGTGCTTCGCATAATGCAGGACTACACTGCCTGGATGCGCAGTGCTGGCAAGAACATGAAGAAGGATTCTTCCTGGAGCAAGATACGCAACAACTTCGTGTTCTTTGCCGTGGACCTGGCGCTGATGGCGGCGGTGTTTTTCTCGATGCACTGTCTTATTTATTCCACGGCGTTCTGGGAGATGTTCCCTGATGCGCTGGTGAGATACCGCCGTTTCATAGTTTGGCTGCTCACAAGCGCCATCAGTTTCTTTTTAATCGTCAGCGCGTTCCTGAATGCCAGGAATGTGGGGAAGTACCTCGGGCGCGCCATATTGCCGAAACTTCCAAATCCAGCGGCGAACCATTCTCTGGAGAGCCTGTTCCGCCTGCTTGTGGTGTTGATTGCCGTGTTTGTGATGCTGGTGGAATTCACCTATTTCAGCACCATGCTGATGATGGGACCCGCTGTGATACTTTGCATTGTGCTCGGCTATGCGCTGCTGTGCCTGGTGTTCTGGAAGAAGGTCAAGGCAATGGCTCTGGAAGGGCAGAATACACTGCAACTTGTGCTTGAACGGGAAGAAGCCACAGACGAGGCTCCTGAAATCAAAGCCAATGAGAATATGTACAGGTCCGTCACCATTCCGCAAAACTCAGGGGCTGCAAAACTGACTTTGGCGCAGTTGCATTTGAGGCACAGGACTGGCGCGACAATAGTCAAAATCGACAGGCCTGGGCAGGGCGAACTTCCCAATCCAGACGCGAATACGCGCCTTGCGGCGGGGGACAGGCTGTCTCTCGTGGCAACAGAGGAGCAGTTCACAAAGGCCGTTGAATTGCTGTCCAGTGCCCGCATAGAGGCTGGAAGCATGGAGGCATTGGCTGGCTTCCTGGAACTGCGCATTGAAAATGTCAGGCTCAAGCAGGGGGACTTTGCGCCAGGCAAGACGCTGAAGGAACTCAGGCTGAGGAACGTGTCAGGCACCACGGTCGTGCGCATTCAAAGAAACGAGGGCGCAATGGAGGATAATCCTGGCCCGAATGTGCAACTCTTCGAGGGCGATTGGGTATATGTGCTGGGCACCTCTGCGCAGATTGCGGCGGCAAGAGCATACCTTGAAGGGGGAGCCTGATGCTGGAACTTGAACCAATCGGCATATTCCATTGCAAGGAAAAATATCCCTACGACGTTCCGCGCCAGGGCGTCCTGGCAGGCGCGAACCGCGGGGAGATTGAACTGTTTTCTGGCAGAAATTTTGAACAGGCACTGATTGGACTGGAGGGATTCTCCCGCATTTGGGTGCTGTTTTATTTCAGCCAGGCTGAAGGGTGGAGGCCCATGGTCCTGCCTCCACGCCATACGGAACACAAGCAAGGCGTCTTCGCCACCAGGTCCCCGTACAGGCCGAACCACATCGGCATGAGCTGTGTAACGCTGCAGGGCATAGAGGGCTTGCGCATTGTCGTGGAAGGCCATGATTTGCTGGAAGGCACGCCTGTTCTGGACATTAAACCATACTTGCCTTACGCCGATGCTTTCCCCGATGCCAAGGCAGGTTGGACAGAGCAGGCCGAGGCCAAATATGCAGTCTCATTCTCTGAAACTGCGGCAGCTCAACTGGATTGGCTGGAGAATAATGGCGTGCCATGCATAAGGGCATTCATTCTTGACCGCCTGGAAAACGAGCCCCTCAACCCGCGCCGCAACAGAATGTGCGGCGATTTGCTTGCGTATCGCACCTGGCGCATTCGCTTTGAGGTGGCAGAGGGCAGGGTGCTGGTCCAGGAAATTCTCTCTGGCTACACAAAGGAGGAATTGCGGGACACGGCGGACAAATACGGGGACAAGCAGGTGCACAGGCTCTTCTTAACGCAGAGAATAATAATTGAACGCTTTGTTTCCCATGAGGATAGTTTTCTGTGACGAGTTCTTCGCCAGTTGTGCGCCTTGCGATAGCCCGTAGTAGCGACGGCGTC
>JAFYGL010000750.1 GCA_017543165.1 Victivallales bacterium
CCGGATCATCTTGTCATCTTTCAGGCCATGCCATGGTACAGGCCTGGCGAAGAGGGTTGGGCTTATATCACCTCCGCCCGTGAATACAACTGCCTTTATGCCTTTCAGCACGCTGGCTGCATTGGATTTACTGAAGTTCCTCGCCTTTATCTTGTCGGCGTATTTTTGCAGCAGGATGCCATTCTCGTCCACTGCCTCCTGGCTGACCTTGCCATCTGCGTATGGCACATCATTTGAGACAACCTGGGGCAATAGGACAGGCTCGCCGCCCGCCGCCTCGATTGCACGGCATACATTGATGCAGCCCTTGCCGTTTGAATCCGCCCGCCAGGCAATTCCAATCTTCTGCTTGCTATGGCAGCAACCAGTTACAGCCAGGACTAAACATGACAGAATGGCGATATAAATGTACTTATTCATTGTAACTATCCAGTTGTGGTGCATTATTTCAAGCGACGGGCTGTGGAAGAAAACTGAATTTTCAGCATTATCCGGCCAGCATGCCACCTCTGTCTTCGAATATCTTCTCGCTTGTGGAGGAGTCGAAGGCGCCTGAGGCGAGGAGGCTCTGGTACTGGACACTGCCATCGTCACCGAACTTCAGCGTGATGTTCTCCGATGACACATTGGTGACATTGACCGCCTTGTCGCCGTCCGTGTAGGTAAGCGTATCAGCGTTCCACTTGCTTTCGTCGCCGTCCTGGAACCAGAGGGTGATTGTGCCAGTTTCAAGCTGCTCCACCGTGTCCTGTCCCCAGTTGCCGCCGAATGTGAAAATATCGTTTCCACCGCCGCCATGGAGCGCGTCATTGCCAGCGCCGCCAGCGATGATGTCGTTTCCTGCGCCACCGATAATGCGGTCATTGCCTGCGTCACCAAAGAGTGTGTTTTCGCCTTTGTTGGCCCAGATGACATCATTGCCGTCACCGCCCTTGACAGTCATGCCATTGCCGATGTATTCGAAGCGTTGGCTGGTCAAGTCGATTACGTCATTCCCTGCGCCAGCGCATATTTCGTCAATCCTGGCAATGCGTGACTGTGCCTCAAGCCCTTCTGGGAACGCGGAATAGATGTCATCCACAAACAGCGCATCGCCATTGGCGTCATCGGTGAGCACCAGAATGGAAGCGTCATTGGAGCCAGCAAAGACATCGTTCAGCAGGTTCTTGCCAGCAAGAGAGGCAGTTTCCCCTGTTCCATTCCATGCTCCAACGCCCACATGCCGCGCACAATAGGATGCTGTCCACGTGCTTGTGCCTTTGGCGAACATCAGCTCAAGCTGTCCATCTTCAGTACCAGAGAATACCTTTGGATTTCCATTAGAGGCGGCTTGAAGTTCCAGTGCCTCATTGGTCCAGACCTCGGATTGCTCGGGTTTGACTGCGACTGAAAGCTCGCCTGCGGGGGCGTTCAGGATTTCCATGCCAGTGGCGTTCAGTCCCTCCAGTTCAAGAACGCTGTCGCCATTTGCAAGCGAGACATCATAGTTCCGCGCCCATTCAGGATTGTCCTCCCCGCTCCAATCCAAAATGACGTTGCCGTTCGCCGCCTGCTGGTATTGTATGCCAGACAGGTACACATTGAACGCATCGATGGAATATGCTGCCGTAACGGTCACATTGCCCGCCAAGTCTGTCATGCGGAAGCTTATTGAGCCGCTCCTCGTCACAGTGAGCTGTGCGCCTGCCACATCCTGCCATTCACCGCCATTCCAGGAATACTGCAACTGCGCGAGTTCCTCGCTGGCGGCCAGCGAGATGCTCAATGTGCCTTCGCTGCTAGGAGTGCCAACCATCAGCGCTACCACGGAAGGTGCCTCATTGTCAAGACTGTCCTCATCAATTACAATGGTAGTTGCGCTCAACAGAGTATATTCATGGCCTGCGTAGGTGTATGTGCCGTCCCAGGTCATGCGGCAATCAGTGGAGTATGTGTCATCGAAGATGATTTCGCTTACGAGTACAGCAAAGAGG
>JAFYGL010000751.1 GCA_017543165.1 Victivallales bacterium
CCACTGTCCACTGTCCACAGCGAACTACTCGTCCGCCTCGTAGAAC
This sequence comes from Victivallales bacterium, assembly GCA_017543165.1. Next base: position 47 of record JAFYGL010000751.1, read on the forward strand.
TCGGTAGTTTCGGAGACGCGAGACAGGGCGACTTTTCCAGTACGGGCCAGTTCGATAATGCCATATCCTGACATAAGCTCCTCGAATGCGTCCAGTTTTTCGGACGAGCCAGTAATTTCCACTATCAGGGATTCTTTCTGCACATTGACCACATTGCCCTTGAATACGCCCGTTATCTGTATGACTTCGCTGCGTGTATTTTCTGTGGCTTTCACCTTGAGGAGCATCAGTTCTCGGGAAACATAGCCGCTGCCAGTAAGGTCAGTCACCTGCACGACCTCCACCAACTTGCTGAGCTGCTTCTGAATCTGCTCCAGGATGGCGCTGTCGCCATGGGTGACCACAGTCATCCTGGAGAAATTCTTGTTTTCAGTCGGGCTTACCACCAGGCTGTCGATATTGTAGCCTCTTCCGCTGAAAAGACCAGCAACCCTGGCCAAAACGCCGAAACGGTTCTCCACCAAAACTGAAAACGTGTGCTTGAGCATGGATTACAGACCTCTTTCCACTGTGATTTCGGGATCTACGTAGGTGCGAAGTGCCTCTTCGATATAGCCTTTCAAGGTAGCCTGCGCGTGCGGGCAGCCTGCGCAATGCCCCTTCAGGTTCAACGTCACCTTCTTGCCTTCGATGGAGACGATTTCCAGGTCGCCGCCATCAGCCTGCAACTGTGTCCTTGCCTGTTCAAGAAGTTCCCTGATGTTTTCCTCAAGGGTATTGTCATTGGTCTTTTCGTCAGCCATTTTAATTACTCCGTGTTGTTTTTGTTTACTTGTATGCTTCCATCTGGGCACGTATGCGGGACAGTTTCTCGTTGGCCTCGGCAACCTTGGCCCTTTCCTTGTCCACCACGTCCTTAGGCGCCCTGGCGACAAAGTTCTCGTTGGACAGTTTCTTCTCAATTGTACCAACGTACTTCAGCAGTTCATCTTCCTGCTTCTGCAGTTTTTTCAGTTCGGCGTCCAAGTCCACAATGCCCTTCAGAGGCACATAGCATGTGGCTATGGTGGAAACCGCGCTGCCGCAGGGGCCTTCCTGCGCATAAGTGTCCACAATCTCCAGTGTGCCAGCGGAGAGGAATGCCTGGAGCGCAGTCTTGTCCCTGCGGAGGAAGTCCGCCGCTTCAGCGCTTGCGGGAGCGATGACAATGTCCAGCGGCTTGCCAGTGGGTATGTTGTAGGAAGCGCGCAGTGCCCTGACCGAGCGGATCAACTCGCATTTTGCCTCAGTCATTGCGGCATGTGCTTCTGTTGCGCCCATGGCGTTCAATGCTTCTTCGGCGATTGGCTGCGGCCACTGTGCATTCATGATGGAATCTTCTTCCGCCACGAAGCCCATCTGGTGCGCCAATTCATCGGTGACGAAAGGCATGATTGGGTGCAGCAGCCTGAGGAATGTGCCCAGGCAGTAGTCAAAGACCGCCAGCACGTTCGCTGTTTCCTCTGGTGTCATCTTTCCGCTGAATGCGGGCTTGCAGGATTCAAGGTACCAGTCGCAGAATCTGTTCCAGATGAATTCGTAGATTGCGCGGCTGACCTCGTCAAACCTCATGCCTTCCAGCGCCTTGGTGATGCCGAGGACAGTCTGGTTCAATTCGTAGATGATCCACTGGTCATCAGGCCGCAGCAACTGCGCCTTAACATTGTCCAGCGTAGGCCACCCCTGCTTTGCCCTGCCCTGCCCCAGGCGGAAACGCACCACGTTCCAAATCTTGTTGGCAAAATTCCTGCCGATTTCGCACTTCTCGTTGCTGTAGCGTATGTCCTGCCCAAGAGGAGTGATGTATATCATTGTGAAGCGCAATGCGTCAGCGCCGTAGATTTTCACAATGTCCAGCGGGTCTGGGGAATTGTTCAAGCTCTTGGACAGCTTGCGCCCCTTGTCATCCCTGATGATAGAGGTGAAATACACATCCTTGAATGGCACCTGCCCCATGAATTCAATTGAGGACATGATCATTCTCGCCACCCAGAAGAAAATGATGTCAGGTCCCGTTACCAGGCTGTTCGTGGGGAAGAACTTCTTCAGTTCTGGGGACTGTTTTGGCCAGTCAAACACGGAGAATGGCCAGAGCCAGCTGCTGAACCATGTGTCCAGCACATCCTCTTCCTGGCGGAATTGAGTGCAACCGCACTTGGGGCATTTTTCAGGCGTGTCGCGGGCGACCACGATTTCGCCGCATTTTTCGCAGTAGTAGGCAGGAATGCGATGGCCCCACCACAACTGGCGGCTGATGCACCAGTCCTTGATGTTCTCCATCCAATGGCGGTAAGTCTTAACCCAGCGGTCTGGATGGAAGACAATGCGACCGTCGTTGACTGCATCCAGGGCGGGCTTCGCCAAGGTCTCCATCTTGACGAACCACTGGTTGGACAGGCGGGGTTCCACTGGCACATCACCGCGCTCGGAGTAGCCCACCTGGTGGGTATAGTCCTCAACCTTTTCCAGGAAGCCCAGTTCTTCCAGCTTTGCGACCACTGCCTTGCGGCAGACGTACCTGTCCATGCCCTGGAATTCGGCGCCAGCCTTTTCGTTCATGGTGCCGTCATCGTTCATGATGTCAATGACTTCCAGATTGTGGCGCAGGCCCAGTTCATAGTCGTTGGGGTCATGTGCAGGCGTGATTTTCACGCAGCCAGTACCGAATTCCTTATCCACATAGTCGTCCGCCACAACGGGGATCTGCCTGCCCACGATTGGCAGCGTGATCATCTTGCCTACCTTGTCCTTGTAGCGCGGGTCATCTGGATTCACGGCGACTGCTGTATCGCCCATCATTGTCTCGGGACGGGTGGTCGCCACCACCATATAGCCAGAGCCATCAGTGTATGGATAGCGGAAATGCCAGAGATGCCCTCTTTCTTCCTTGTATATGACTTCCTCGTCGGACAATGCGGTCCTTGACTTGGGGCACCAGTTGATAATGCGGTAGCCGCGGTAGATCAGGCCCTTCTCATACAGGCGGATGAATACCTCCTTCACTGCGTCGGACAGGCCAGGATCCATTGTGAAGCGCTCACGCTGCCAGTCGCATGCGCAGCCAATGGTGCGCAGCTGCTTGATGATGACGCCGCCGTACTTCTTCTTCCAGTTCCAGGTATGCTCCAGGAACTTCTCGCGTCCCAGGTCGTAGCGCGTAAGCCCCTGTTCCTTCTTCAGGGCGGCCTCCACCTTTGCCTGCGTGGCAATGCCCGCATGGTCGGTGCCAGGCACCCAGCAGACTTCCTTGCCGCGGAGTCTCTCAAATCGTATGAGTATGTCCTGCAATGTATTGTTGAGGACATGCCCCAGCGTGAGAATGCCAGTGACATTCGGCGGTGGAATCACTATGCTGTACGGGACCTTGGTGGAGTTCACATCCGCATGGAAATACCCTCTTTCCTCCCAGGTCTTGTACCATTTGCCCTCTACTTCGGAGGGTTCGTATGCCTTGGACAGATTTTGTTCTTCGCTCATCTCTTGTTTACCCTTGACCTCTATTTGAAAATGTACAAAAATATTTTGCCTAAATTTAATGCGTGAGCCTATAATCGCAAGCCATAGCAAGAAAAAACGCCACAGCTATCCCATAACTTTTTGATATTGGCATGCCACCGACATTGCGTATCTACCCGCGGCTGTCGCCGCGGGCACTAGGCCAAGGGGAAACCAAGAAAGACCGCCAATACACGCCGGAAGGGAAGGCAAGCAAGAGGGC
>JAFYGL010000073.1 GCA_017543165.1 Victivallales bacterium
GCCCCAGTGCAGTGCTTTACCACAATGCTCTTGGCGGTAAAGTTTGCTCCACCGCCTACCATCGGTCCATTCTCTATGGATGGGCAAATGAGGCACGCAAGGATTGGCTTGTTGCCCTGCTTGACCGCCTGGACTGGAAGCAACTGCCATTTGTCGCCAAAGACTACCAATGGCTTATGCTGCTACATAACCTTACATCCAGGCAAGAGGATGTGATTGGAATGTTCAATCTTGGCTTTGACCCATTGGAGAACCCGTCTCTCCGCTGCGCCAATAGGCCAGAACGCATGGAAATACTTGCCGACGACGGACTATGGCATCCTCTGGAATTCTCCTGGCAGAATGACACGGCGCTCCTTCCGCTTCATCTGGAATGCTATGAGATGGCTGCATTGAAGATAATCTTGTAAATCGGTTTATTCAAAACATCCAATGTGAGCGCCTTAGCGGCGCTCACATTGGATGTTTTGAGACTACCTCTACATTGAGGGACTTATGCATAAATATTGGAAAAAAGGATGTATTCATTGCCATACACTCTGGTCGGATGGCCTAGCCCTTCCAGAAATGGCGATTCTGAAATATCAGGAACTGGGATATGATTTTCTGTGTCTTGCAGACCATAATCTGTTTCAGGACCAGGATGATGTATGGATGCCAGTTCATGCGAAAAACGGGGACTGGCCGCCAGATTTATACTATGACGAATACGACCGCGCAATAGCCGCCATTCCTGACGCCATTGAGACCAGGAGGCTCGGCTTCAGGACTTTTGTGCATCTTTCAACCTTCGCTCAGTTGAAGGAGAGATACCATAGACCTGGGAAATTCCTCTTGTTCCCTGGTGAGGAACTAACCGATGTGGCCGTCAGTTTCGGTGAGGAAACAAGAAAATACGATTTGCATGTCAACGTATTCAACATTGCCAAAGACCTGCCTTGCCCAGACAAGGGCACTGACAAGGATATTCTCCGTGCAATAATTGACAATTACAATGAAGTCGCTAATGAAGGTTCATTCCTCATGGTGAATCATCCATGGAGCAGGGTATGGGACGTGGACCCGCGATTGTTGATAGACACACCTGAAATCAGGCATTTTGAAATCTGCAACAACGGCTCCAACGACATGCCAGAGGAGTGGATCTATAATCGTGAGCAGTACTGGGATTTCGTTCTTGCGCATCGTCTGGCAAAAGGAAACGGCATTATCTATGGAGTGGCAAGTGACGATGCCCATTATTATGACGACGCATCCCGCGGCAAGCACACTTGCTGCGGCAGTGGCTGGCTCATGGTGGACTGCATGGGTGAACTGACTGAGCAGAATATCGCCTCCTCTTTGAAAAACGGCAATTTCTATTCCAGCAATGGCGTGTATATTAATGGCATCGAGTTCGACGCCCGCACAGGCACACTTGAGGTGAATGTGCAGGCTGAACCTGGCTTGAAGTACAGGATTGACTTCATTACCACGAAAAAGAATTTTGACAGACACATGGAACTGAAGGAGTTTACTTTGGACAATGCCATAAGATGTAGAACTCGTCCAGTCATACCAGAAGGGATTGGCCGCATTGCCTCCAGCGTGGACGGCACCAGCGCTTCTTATGCAATGGAATCGGATGATCTTTATGTCAGGGCTTTGATTACCTCCAATCGCCCAGGCATGCTCAAGGCACCGCATTACCCACGTTTTGAAAGCGCCTGGACCCAGCCATATCCGAACTGTCGCTAACAGAAGGCCTCAATATGGAAAAAACATCTGGAAAGAAACTATACGTTATATGCAATTCCCACCTGGACCCCGTATGGATATGGCGGCGGCGTTCAGGGCGTACAGCGTGGACGAACACGATGCATTCGGTGGTAAGGATGATGAAGACGCACCCGCAACTGAAGTTCACATGTTCGGCTGCGGCGCTCTACCGCTGGATTGAAGACACCGAGCCAGCCCTTTTCAGGCAGATTGCGGAACTGGTGGAGGCTGGACGCTGGGAAATCGTGGGCGGCTGGGAAGTACAGGCGGACGCGATAATCTCAGGCACAGAGGCACTCATTCGCCAGGCTGTTTCAGCCAAGGAGTATTTCCAGAGGAAGTTCGGCATTGATGTGAGGACGGCATACAGCGTCGATTCATTCGGGCATTCCGCGGGCCTGCCAAAGATATTGAAGGCAACTGGCTTTGACAACTATGTCTTCCTGCGCCCCATGTCCCATCAGATGGATTTGCCCCTGCTGTTCAATTGGCAGGCTGACGACGGCAGCTCTGTAAGGGCATTGCGGATTTTTGACACATACGACCTGGAGAATGTGGACAGGCAGTTCTACATGGACAGAATCGACGAGCACATACGCAAGGGCTTGCCACATCAGACATTGTTCTTCGGAGTAGGCGACCACGGCGGCGGCCTCTATGAAAAGCATCTGCAATGGCTTGACGAGGCCTCTGAAAAATACGAGATAGTCTTCTCCACGCTAGCCGAGTATTTTGCCGAACTTCCCCAGCAGGAACTCCCTGCCTACAAGGGTGAAATGAGCAATGTGTTCAGGGGCTGCTATTCCGCCTGCCATGAGGTCAAGCGCCAGATAGCCCTTGCCATGGACAGGCTGGAATCCGCGGAGAAACTGGGAATCCCCGCGCGGGAACTGGATTATGCCTGGAAGGAGATTCTCTTCAACCACTTCCACGA
>JAFYGL010000752.1 GCA_017543165.1 Victivallales bacterium
AGATAGTCCTTGATAGCGATTGCGCGCTTCTCTGAAAGTGCGCGGTTGTATTCGTCGCTGCCCCTTTCATCGCAATGACCTTCGATTACAATGCCCTTCTTTGCATTTTCGGTGAGATAGTTTGCCAATTCGTCAAGAACAGGCCTTTCTGACGCCTTGATTTCGTGCCTGTTGTAGTCGAAATAGACTTTCTTGCCCCATTCAGTTGAATTTGTGATGAAGTTTGCCGCTGGGTCTTCTCCTGCGACTGGAGTGTTCATAGAACTCCAATCTCCATTGCCGCCATTTGTGTTGTTGGCTGGCTGGAATTCAGGCGAACTGCCATTGGTGGCGGGGTCGAATTCAAGTCCCTTGAAGGGGTCATTGCCTGCATTGGAGTTATCGGCGACTTCGGCGCCATTGCTGCGAAGATTTGCCAGATTCAGTTTTGGCTTCTTGGCACAGCCTGTCGCAACCAAAGCCACCGCAACTGCAATCGAAACACCACGTAAAAAATTCATTCCTTTCATTTTCCTTCCTTTCTTTTTTTATGTTTTTACCACAAAGTATTGTAAAATCCACAAGAGTCTCCAACGGAATCACTGGAGCAACTTGCCTGTCATTATCTCGTTCTTGAGCCAATTCGCGATGCTGCTGGCGCCGATGTCATTTACGTGGCACCAGTCAGCCATCCACTTCCGCGTGGTCTGCTCGCCTGCGATGGCGAAATTGGTTCTGGCATCAACCAGCGCCACATCGCTCTGCCTGGCAGAGACTGCCAGCTGCTGGGCCAATGCATCAAAGTTGCCCGCCAACTGGCGGCTTGCCTCAGGACCCTCGTTCCAGTAAACAGGATTGGGAATCCAGCATAGCGGCTTCGCGCCCAGTTCGCGTATTGCCTTCACCAATGTCTGGAAATCGGCGTCAGCCTTTTCAAGCAAGGCGGAGAGTTCTTCGCCTGAGAGTTCGGCCTTGCTTTCCAGCGTGTCGGCAAACACGCAGGAGAATATCACCAGCTGCGGATTGAAGGGCGCCACATCCCTGCCAAACCTGAGCAGGCAACGCTCCGTGCTCGTATGCGGCATGGACACGTTCAGCACGGCAGTCTGCCCGACACGCTCCGCAAGCGCGTCCTTCAGCAGCAAAGTCCAGTCCTTTGCGCCCTCGCCTGAAATGCACCCCAGTTCATCGCCAATGCATACCACACGGCGCTCCGCATCGGCAAAGGCATCCATTGCCGCCTGGTCAACACTGGCGGGCGGGCGCTGAGTGAACTCATCGCTCTGCCATGGTCCGCTCTTGGGTATGTATATCTTGGGTCTGGAAATGCAATCCAGCTTGCCCGAATCGGCAATGTCCGCATTGATTTCCTTGCTTGCGCAATCCGCGCACAAGGTCGGCATCTCGGCCGTGCCCAGTTTCACTTCAAGCTGCTGTATGGAGGACACATCAAAGGACGCGCCGCACTTGCTGCATGCGACCTGGATGGTGCGGGCGTTGGTAAGGAACCTGCTGCATTCCGCACAGCGCTTCTTCTGCGGCTGGCGCCCTGCGGTCAAATCCTTCAGCTGCTCATCCCTGGAATAGGTCCATGTTCCATTGCAGCCCTCCTGCATGCAGGGCATCTGCTTGTCCTGAAGTGTCTCCAGGATCTTTTCGCAGGCATCGCAATATCTGGCAGGTGGATTTTCCCTGCCGCGTATCTTCTGGGACAGCTGCATGCTCCTGGTATAGGTCCAGGTGTTCTTGCACTGGTGGTTGCGGCATGGCTGCTCCACATCCTGAGCCTGCTGGAAGAAGGCATAGCATTCGTTGCACATGCGTTCTGGAGGCTGTGGCTTGAAGTCCTCAGGCAATGCCTCGCCCTTGTCCAATGCCTCGTTTCTTGCCTTGACTATCAGCTCCAGCTGCTCAAACGTCCCAAACGTCCACTTGTGCTCGCAGCCACGTATCCTGCACTTGACTTCCTGGGGCTCAAGCCCCTTGACAATCTTGTGGCATTCCTCGCACATCAGGCGTGGCGGCGCATCGACGGACTTGCCGCTCCGTATATGCTCCAGCTGCTGGAATCTGTTCCAGATGAAGGTGTTCCTGCATCCCCGTATGCGGCAATGCAATTCCTTGTCCTGCAGCCCAGTCAGTATCTTGTAGCATTCATCGCACAGTCTGGGCTGTGGCGCCTTGCCATTGAGTTTGATCTGCTCCGCCGCGCTGAGGGTCCAGGTATTATGGCAGCCTTTCAGGCGGCATGGAATCTGGCGCGCCTCCATGGCATCCATCTTGGCATGGCATTCCTGGCAGTAGCCCCTGGGCGGCGTTGTATGCCCTCCCTTGATTGAGACCAGTTGCTGGTAGCGTGTCCACACCCACTTTCCTTCGCAGCCAGGCGTGGAGCAAGGCACTTCCTTGTCCTCCAGCGTCTGCATCAATGCATAGCACTCGTCGCACATGCGCGCTGGCGTTGATTTGCCTTCAACAACATTCTGCATGGCCATCCTACTGGAAATATGCACCACGTTGTTGCAGCCGCGCACTCTGCACTTGACCTCTGTTTCAGGAAGAAAATCCCCAATGCTGCCAAAGTTGCTGTCCAAGTAAACTTCTCCTGGTGATGAAATCACCTGATTTCTGATAAATAAATCCAATACACAAAAGAAATTTGCCTTATCATAATAGCGCGAAACATCTTTTCAAATGGAAAAACCATATTTTTTGCTTTTTTTTATGCCATTATGAAAAATTGCACAAGTGGACAGTGGTCTGTGGACAGTGGTGTGCGCGGGGCGAGAGCCCCGCGTTCAGAAGGCACGCTATTCCGCGCGGCCATTGGCCGCGCGTCAGGACGCGTGACCGCCATCCGCAACTGGCAGGCACAGACCACAGACCACAGTCCACAGTCCACAGACCACAGTCCACTGTCCACAGTCCACAGTCCACAGTCC
>JAFYGL010000753.1 GCA_017543165.1 Victivallales bacterium
GACTATTATCTTCAGCCCCAGTAGCGACGAAAGGCGGCTTGCCTCAAAATAGCGCAATGCCAGAAAGAAGCACAACTGCCCCAGCATGAACGCGGCAACCCAAGCCACCACCTTCAACGCAAACATCCCTGGCTGCTGCAAGGACGCAAACGGGAACAGGAACGGCGTAAACGGCAGGGACAGTATCAGCATCCCCACCATGCCATACGTAAGGAGCCGTCCTTCCTCGTTGTAGCGCTTCATGAAACGCGCGTTGAACAAATAGCCTATGGAATTGAAGAAGGCTGCCAGAAAACCGCAGAATATTCCCATGTTTTGAAAAGTGGTTGAAGGTTGAGTTGTTTGTGAGCGCCCACATAAAAAAGGCGCACCCTGGTGTTTCAGAGTGCGCCTTTGCGGGGCTGTTGTTACATCAGCTTGCCAACGGTCTGGATGAATTCCATACGCTTGGCGGCGTCTGCCTCGGCCTGCTTGAAGAGTTCTTCAGCATGCTTCGGGTTCGCCTTGAGCAACAGCTTGTAACGGCCTTCGGACTGGAGGAATTCCTGGAAGGTGCCGTTTGCGGCGGCCTTCACATCCCAGTGGAAGCGTGCATCGCCTTCGCCAGCGGGGTTGAAGCGGTACACTGGATAGTATCCTGCCTCGACGGCGCGCTTCTGCTCGGTCTGTGTCTTGCTCATATCGATGGTATGTGCAATACATGGCGCGTATGCGAAGATGATGGAAGGACCATTGTATGCCTCGGCTTCCTGGAATGCCTTCAGTGTCTGTGCACGGTCATAGCCCAATGCCACGCTGGCCACATAGACGTAGCCATAGCTCATGCACATGAAGCCCATGTTCTTCTTGTAGGTCTTCTTGCCGCCTGCCGCGAACTTGGCAACTGCCGCGGTAGGTGTGGACTTGGAGGCCTGTCCTCCTGTGTTGGAGTAAACCTCGGTATCCAGGACCAGGATGTTCACATTGCGGTTCTGAGCGACCACGTGGTCGATGCCGCCGTATCAGATATCGTTTGCCCAACCATCACCACCGATGATCCACACGGACTTGTCCGTGAAGTAGTCGGCCAGTTCATTGACCTTTGCCAGCACTGGGCAGCCGCACTTTGCGGCATACTTGGCGATGAGGGCCTTTGCGGCTTCCTGAGCGGCGATTGCCTCAATGCTCTTGGAATTGTCCCAGAAGGACAGTGCCTTGCCGATTGCGTCCTTCAGGTCGGCAGGCGCCTCTGCGTTTTCAAGAACCTTGCCGCAGTAGTCCTTCAATGTTTCGCGGTTGGAATCGATGGCGTAGCGCATGCCGAGACCGAATTCCGCATTGTCCTCGAACAGGGAGTTTGCCCATGCGGGGCCGCGTCCGTTCTTTGCCTTTGCGTATGGGATGGTCGGGAATGTGCCAGAGTAGATGGAGGAGCATCCAGTCGCGTTGGCGACAACCATGTTCTCGCCGAACAACTGGCTTGCCAGCTTGACGTATGGTGTTTCACCGCAGCCTGCGCAGGCGCCAGAGAACTCGAACAAAGGCCTGCGGAGCATGGCGCCCTTCAAAGTGGTAGGAGCGTTCTTGCCCAGGATGTTGTCCTCTGTGCTCTCGAAGAACTTCTCGTTGGCGTTTTCACCAGCGGCGCGTTCCGCTTCCAGGGTGGACCAGGTAAGCGCGGCGGCCTCGGGCTTGCCGTCCTTGGCGGCCTTCTGGTTGACTGGGCACTGGTCGAGGCAGACGCCGCAGCCCATGCAGTCTTCGATATAGACCTGAACCTTGAACTTCAGGCCATCCGCCTTTGGCAGCGGATCCTTTGTCGCGAACGAGGCAGGCGCAGCAGCCAGGTCTTCCACCTTGAACAGCTTGGTGCGGATTGCCGCGTGTGGGCAGGAGGAGGCGCAGATGCCGCACTGGATACATGCATTGATGTTCCACTTCGGCACCTTTGGAGCGAAGCCGCGCTTCTCAAGGGCCGCTGTGCCAGTGGGCAGCGTGCCGTCCAGACTCATTGCGGAAACAGGAATTGCATCGCCGTTGTTGCGCATACTGGGTTCGATGATCTTCTTTGCGAAGTCGTCTGCATCATCTGGGATGAGCTTCAGCATGTCAGCGTGCGCCACGCCATCCAGCGAGGCTGGAACCTTGACCTGCACGCATGCGTCGGCGGCAGCGTCAACCAGTTCGTTGTTCATGTCAATGACAGCCTGGCCTTTCTTTGCGAAGGTCTTGGCGTTCAATGCCTTCATTTCCTTTGCGGCATCGTCAAATGGAACAATGCCAGACACCTTGAAGTACGCCACCATCATGACGGTGTTGGCGCCCTTGCCGCGCAGGCCAGGCTTGGTCTTCACGATCTGCTCTGCATTCACGTTGTAGAACTTGATGTCGTTGGCGATGATGTATTCCTGCATGTCGCGGGTCAGGTGCGAGAAGACCTCGTCATTGCTGTAGTGGCTGTTCAGCAGGAATGTGCCGCCCTTCTTCAGGCCCTTCAGCAGGTCGTAGCGGCCGATGTATGCCGCGCAGGAGCAGGACACCAGGTCGGGGCTGGTGATGAGGTAGGTGGACTTGATTGGGCTGTCCGAAAAGCGCAGATGCGAGCAGGTCAGGCCGAAGGACTTCTTTGAGTCGTATGCGAAGTATGCCTGTGCATCCTTGTTGGTGAGGTGGCCGATGACCTTGATTGTGGTCTTGTTTGCGCCGACTGTTCCGTCGCCGCCCAGGCCGTAGAACATGCAGGCTGTGGTGCCGGCAGGCTCTGTGGTGATGTGCTCGTCGATCTTGAGTGACAGGTTGGTCACGTCATCGTCGATGCCCACTGTGAAGCCGTGGAAGCCGCCCTTTTCAAGATGCTTGTAGACGGCCAGGATCATTGAAGGAGTGAAGTCCTTGCTGGAGAGGCCGTAGCGCCCGCCGATGATTGTGATTGCGGGGTTGTTCACGGCGACCTTGACATCCATATACAGAGGCTCGCCGATTGCGCCTGGCTCCTTGGTGCGGTCCAGAACGGCGATGCGCTTGACGGTCTTGGGCAGGACTGCCAGGAACTTGTCCGCATAGAAAGGACGATACAGGCGGACCTTGATCAGGCCGTACTTGGTGCCGCGCGTGGCGTTCAGGTATTCGATGGTCTCTTCGATTGCCTCGCAGGAGGAGCCCATGGACACGATGACGTCTGTCGCGTCTGGAGCGCCGACATAGTCGAACAGGTGGTAGCTGCGGCCAGTGACTTCCGCGACCTGGTCCATCTTGGCCTGGACGATGTCGCCCACTGCGTCATAGTATTTGTTGACGGTCTCGCGGCCCTGGAAATAGACGTCGCCATTCTGTGCGCCGACCTTGGTGATTGGCTTTTCTGGGCGCATTCCGCGGGCGCGGAATTCCTCGATGGCCTTCTTGTCGATCATCTTTGCTATGGTCTCGTATGGGATTTCCTCGAACTTGTGGACTTCGTGTGAGGTGCGGAATCCATCAAAGAACTGCAGGAATGGAACCTTGGAGGGATAGGTGGAGAGGTGCGCCACCAGAGCCAGGTCCATCTCCTCCTGGACGGAGTTTGCGCACAGCATCGCGAAGCCCGTGTTGCGGCAGGCCATCACATCGGAATGGTCGCCGAAGATTGCCAGGGACTGGCAGGCCAGCGAGCGAGCCGTAACGTGGAACACGGTCGGCAGCATTTCGCCAGCGATCTTGTACATGTTAGGAATCATAAGGAGAAGGCCCTGCGAGGCCGTGTATGTGGTGGTCAGCGAGCCAGCCGCCAGCATTCCGTGCACGGCACCTGCCGCGCCTGCCTCGGACTGCATTTCAACAACCGAGACCTGCTTGCCCCAGATGTTCCTCTTGTCTTCTGCTGCCCATTGGTCAACCCATTCGCCCATTGTCGATGAAGGTGTGATTGGGTAGATTGCGGCAGTCTCGCTAAGGGCATAGGCCACGTATGCTGCTGCGTAGTTGCCATCTTGTGTGTTGATGTTTCCCGACATTCTTTCTTTCTCCTGAATGATTACGGTTACGGAGAAAATGCAGTGCAAAGGCTCCGCACTTGCTCCACTTAAATTAAAATGCCTTGCGGCTGGACAAAACAATCAGGCAAAATTTAACATACAAGCACCGATTGTCAATTCGCAATTTACAAAGCGGCCAAGGCAGGTCCGAATCCCTATGAATTCTCCGCCGCCATTTTTCTGAAGGCGCCAGGCGGCATGCCGACATTTTTCCTGAAGAAATGGCAGAATGCATAGACCGAGGAGAATCCGCATAATTCCGCTATGTTCTCAAGGGAGGAAGTCGTCATCATCAGGTGGTACTTGGCCATTTTGACGCGCCTTTCAGACATGTATTTTCCAATTGTCATGCCAGTCTCCCTCTTGAAAATCTGGCGCAGGTTGCTCACCGATGTATGGGCGTGGGATGCTATATGCTGCAGTGACACAATTTCGCATGGGTGTCTGCGAATCCAGTTGATTGCCTTTACTGTGATTTCTGAGTAGCTTTTCGGGAAATCCGTCGATATGCTTTTCTTGAGGAGCCTTAGCAGCTGGAACAGCGCCAGAGAGGCGTCTGCGGAACGCGACTCGTTGTATGCCTGGCATAGCTTTTCCAGGATTTTCTCCGCCTCTGGGGACATGTCCAGCATCTCGTTGTTGATGGGCAGGTATTGCTGGGCGGAGGGCAGCTCGAATGTGATGAGCATGCGCCTGTAGCCATGCTCCATATCTGAATATGTCTTTTCAAGCTGCCAGCGATGCCCTCCCCAATGCAGGAAGGCCTTGCCAGGATTTATGACGAGCCTTCCATAGTGCTCAAGGGAATACTCGACGGGGACGGCAGGTATGACCAGTGTGTATCTGTCATGGGTGAAATTAATGATCGGGTACCAGTCGTGGGTGAAGATGAGGATGCTGTTCGGCAAGGCAAAGCCTTCTGGAAGGGAGAGCCCGTTGAAGTAGTCGTCTATGTCGAATTTTCCCAGATAGCTGTCTATGATTTGCTTTAGCATGGTTTTTAATTGCTGTAATGAAACTTGGGGATAATATACCTCATTATTTTGAAATTGTCATTTCAAACAAAAAATATGGCATATTTAGCATTTTCTATTTGATAATTTTGTTTATAATTACAACTACAAAAAAGTTACCTTTGACGATGGGAGCGATATATGGAACATCTTATGGAACGAGCAATTGCGATTATGCTGCTTTGCCTCATTTGCGCAGCGGGCGGAGGCGAGCTGGTCATTGTGGAGGCTGGGCGCAGCGAGTATGAGATTGTCATACGCCAAGATGCTGCATTCAACACCAGGCTTTCCGCAAAGGAATTGCAGGAACAGCTGGTTAAGACTAGCGGCGTCATGCTGCAAATTGTAAACAAGGCGACGCCTGGCAAAAAGTCCATCTATGTCGGCGCGCACGAGTCATTGCCGTCCTCCGCTGACTTTGATCCAAAGGAATACGAGGGCAAGGAACGCTTCCGCATTGCGGAACTGCCGAATGGAGGCATATCGATAATGGGGGCGGAGACGGAGAATGACGCATATTCCCTGGCGGAGCTTGGCGGCGACTACGGCCTGCTCTTCGGCGTATATGAATTCGTGGAGCGCTTCCTGGGGACGCGCTGGTACGCGCCAGGCGAGTTCGGAGAGTGCATCGAGCACAAGGACAGGATTGTCGTGAAAGGACTGCCCATAGACCAGACACCGCTCTGCAAGGGCCGCGCGTTCTGGCCGCGCATCTGGGTGGAGTTTACGCCGCAGGATTCCATAAAATTCTGCCGCAAGACGCGCGGCTGGGGAATGGGCACGGGCGTCGGAAACCACAGCATGCTCGATATGCCAAACAGATTCCCCGACAAGCCGGAGATCTTCGCCCTGGACGCTGACGGCAAGACGCGCAGGATGGGCACCTTGAAGCCAAACTACCCCGACCCGAAATCAGGTATGCGCTATGTGAGCTATCCGCAGTTGTGCCTCACCAATCCCGAGACCATAGACGCATACTGCCAGTTCGTCGATGACGTCTATGAAGGGCGCCCCGAAGGGAAGCTCTGGTACAGCAATCCGCCTGGTCCCAAGGGCATAAACGTTGTCGTGAACGACGATTTCTCGATACTTCCCTGCCATTGCCCGAACTGCCAGGCTCTTATTCAGCCTGAAAAGGGGGCCCAGGGCGCAAAGAGCAATCTGGTGTGGGATTTCGTTGACAAGACCGCCAAGCGCCTCGGCAAAAAGTATCCTGACAAGGTCATTATGGCGCTTGCATATCAGGACTACTATCTCCCGCCTGATTTCAAGGTGGCGGACAACATCGTAGTCGGCATCTGCGTGAATCCCTATATCATCTTCCACGGGGCGGAGCAGTATTACAGGCGCGTTGACCAGGTTATGAAGGACTGGAGCGAGAAATGCAAGGAGATATCGCTGTGGCACTACCTGACGCCATACGACTCGTACCCGTACGCAATGCCGCACATAATGTACAGGTGGCACCATGCGTATCCCGCCGTGAAGAACGTCTTCTTCGAGCTGAACGACACGCTTCTGCAGCGCAGCAACCTCACGCCGCTTCCAATGAACAGGAACGTCAGGCGCGGCAGCGACATGGGGCAGCTGCATCTTGACTTGTTCTTCGGGATGAAAGGTCTCTGGGGCGCTGATCTGAATGTCGATGAAGAGCTGAACCGCTACTACAGGCTTTTCTATGGCCCTGCCGAAAAGCCGAGGAAGGAGTTTTTCACGTTGATAATACAGCGCTGGGAGAACGTGAAGAGCGACAAGGTGACAGTCAACGAGGCC
>JAFYGL010000754.1 GCA_017543165.1 Victivallales bacterium
AATGTACTTCCTTGCTGGTATATCCATCCTCTTTACAAAGGACATCCCAAGGAAGGCGGCGGCTTCTGCAACTGTCACAGTTACAACGAAGAGGCACTTCAGGCTTCTGCCTGACTTCAGCCGCGCCATTTGGATTGTGCTGCTGCTGTTCCTGGTCATGGGGGCAGTCCGCAACATAGAAAAGCCATTCATCGCATTGCGCATAGAGGAATTGACCTCAAAGGAGACTGCCGCATTGTGGACTGGCATAATCAGCGCCATCGTCTGCGTCGGCGCAATTATTTCTGGCGCGGTCGGAGGGCATCTGGCAGACCGCTTCCACCCAAAGAAGCTGGCAATCCCCATAATGCTAATCTCAGGAATTTGCCTCTTTATGCAGGGCGTTGGCAACAAGCCTTGTCCCTTTGCCATATTCAGAGTCTTGCTTTTCCTGATAGCGGGCGCAATGCAGCCAATGTTGCAGAAAGTGCTCTCTGGCGTGACGCCGCAGGACAAGCGAGGCTCCAGCTTTGGCTTTGCGTCCTGCCTGGGGCAGATTGGCGTAATGCTCTCCGCTTTGATTGGCGGTTTAATTGCCGCGAAGTGCGGCGTGAAAGGCGTGTTCATGATTGGCGGTATTCTCATGTTCATAGCCTTGCCGCTCTATTTGAAGGGAATGGATGAATGCCTGAAAGGCAAGACTTTAAAGTATTCAAGGTAACGTAAAATGAGGATAATCTACATATCCGATATCCATGGCAAGTTCAAGGCATTGTCCCACCTGCCGAAGGCTGATTTGCTGATTGTTGGTGGCGATTTCACGCAGTTCGGCAGTCTGGACGATTTCAAGGAGGCAGTTTCCCGCGTTAAAGAAGTCGCCCCCGATTTTCTGGCAGTGGCTGGCAATCTGGATGTGCCTGAAGGCGATGCCTTTCTGGCGCAGGAAGGGCGCTTGCTTGAACCGACAGGCACTGTGCAGCGCGGTGGATTCAGTTTTGCGGGCATCAGCGGCGCAAATACATCGCCTTTCAACACGCCATACGAATGGAATGACGAGGCCATGGAAAAACGCCTGGCGCATTTCATGCCAGGGCAACTGGATGTGCTGGTTTCCCATACGCCGCCTTTTGATTGCGGCGCGGATGTGATTGGCAGCGGCATTAGCGTGGGCAGCAAAGCCGTGCGCAACCTGGTGGAGCGCGTAAAGCCAATGATCGTGCTGTGCGGGCATATCCACGAGGCCAGGGGCATATACTCCATCGGCAAGATGCCCGTGGTGAATCCAGGACCCTTCGGCGATGAAGGCAACTACGCGGAAATCCTCATCGAGCAGGGGCAGGGCGCCTCGGCATGGTTAGGGGCCGTAAACGAGGCGTAAACGCCCCCGTAACGCCCCCGTCCGCCCCGAAACACTCGAAAAACAACAAAAGCGATGTTTTTACTTTTCATAGCAGCAGTAGTATTGATGAACATATATGTCTGGTGGCGGCTGAAGTGCGCGTTTGTGCCCAGGTCGCTGCCAGCCTCTCTTGTTCTTCTTTGCCTGATATTGTTTTTTCTGTTTTCACCCATGTTTGTAAACCGTTCACAATCCGCCATGATGCGCTGCTGGTCCCAGTTCTGCTGGTGCTGGCTGGCCTGGTCATTCTGGCTGGCGTGCAGTTTTTTGCTTGTGGATGTGCTGAATCTGGCGGTGGGCTGTGTTTCGCATTTGCTGAACAAGGAGACATTCCTGTTTCCTTTGGTGCCGGATTTGGCGAAGGGCTGCATTGCTGTGGGCGTGGTTGTGTTCTTTTCCGTTTGGGGCGTGCTGGAGGCGTACTCCATAAAGGTAAGGCAAATTGACATTGACTGCCCATTCGCTCCAGAAGGGGGCTACCGCATTGCATACGTCAGCGACGTGCATATCGGCGCTGCTTGCAGCCAGCGCAAATTCAATAAAATCAAGGGCATGCTGGACGGATTGGAGGCTGATTTGCTCCTTAGCGGCGGCGACCTGGTTGACGGCAGGGGACCCAAAGAGGAAAACATGGCGAAGGCGCTGAATGGCTTGAAAATCAAAAGGCGCGTAGGTGTGTACGGCAACCATGACGTCTATACTGGCCTGGATTACTCCAGGCACTTGCATGAAGAGGCAGGATTCACCTTGCTGGAAAACGAAGGCGTCGATGTGGAGGACTGGCTTTTCATCTACGGCGAAACTGACCCCGCCAATGGCGCGGGGCCAGAGACGCCAATGCCAGCCGAGGGCAAGTTCTCCATCCTCCTGAAGCACCGTCCCGATGCATGGAAGAAGGGAGGCTATGATTTGCAGTTGTCGGGCCATAGTCATGGCGGGCAGATTTTCCCGTTCAACTTTCTTGTGAGGATGCAGTATCCTTACAAGGAAGGGGCCTTGCAGGAACTTGAAGGCGGGACACGCCTGTATGTCAGCAATGGAACAGGTTTATGGGGACCGCCATTCCGCGTGATGGCGCGTCCCGAA
>JAFYGL010000755.1 GCA_017543165.1 Victivallales bacterium
CACGCCAGTGGGACATGGCCGCATCAAACTGCTGATGCGTCATCCAGAATTGCAGTCCCGCTGCGTTTTCGCTGGTGAGCATTCTGGGCATTATTTCTATCCTGACTTCTTCTATCTGGACAGTGGCGTGCTGACCAGCCTGTTCATGATTGAGATAGTCTGGAGGCTTCGTGAGCAGAGAAAATCACTGCCTGAACTGCTTTCCGCCTGGAGGCAGAACTATGTCTGGAGCGGCGAAAACAACTTCAACTTGAAGAGCAGTGACGAGGTGCTGCCTGTGATGACCGCAGTTTGGAAAGCGGAAAACAAGGATGGAGTACGCAGATTCGAGGTCGCCCAGGACCCAAGGCTGGGTGTGCAGCGTGTTTTTGAAAACAACGGCGAATACATGCCCCAGAACCTGCCTGCGCCTGACTTGAAAATGCAGTGCGACGGAGAAGAAGGCTGGTGGTTTGTCATCAGGCCCTCTGGCAACGAACCCAAGTTGAGGCTTAATGTCGAGGCATGGGGAAGCAATGCCAAGGCTCTTTGCCAGCAAAAAACAGATGAACTCATCCAGAGGCTGCTCTCGCTTGGAGCCTTTAGATGACATTCTCGCCTCTACTGGTTGACTGCCATTGCCATTTGGCGGATTCGCGCCTGGCAAATGAACGCATTTCCATCTTCAAGGATTGCGCCAAGCATCAAGTACAGCACATCCTGATAAATGGCACCTGTCCCCAGGATTGGCAGACTTCAATTGGTTTGGCAAGGCAATTTGGCTTTGACGCGTCCGTTGGATTGCACCCATTCATGGCCGAAATGTGGAATGAGGAAGTTGAAAGGAGACTTTGCGACCTCATTTCCAGCAATGAAGTCCATGCAATAGGCGAAATAGGCCTGGATGAATCCGAGGACAGGCAATGCAACGATTTGCGCGGAAAGGTGTTTTCTCGGCAACTTGACATTGCCATGGAGGCGGGGCTTCCAGTTGCATTGCACATACGTGCGCCCTGGAACGAGTTCTTCAAGCTGCTCTCGCAGAAAGGCATAAATTGCCTTGCTGGCTACTGCCACAAATTCACTGGCTCATGGGAGATTGCCAGGCGACTGCTGGATCTTGGGCTTTGCCTTTCCTTCAACACAAGCATCCTCAAGGGAAAACGCATGCTGAAGGCGGTGGAAAATACGCCATTGGATTGCATATTGACGGAGACTGACACTCCGGACATGCCTTTCAATGACGAGGCAAAACGCCCATGGCACGCAGCCGATGTCCTCCAGCGGATATCTGAAATCAGGCAAAGCCCCATTGTGGACATTGCCAGCGCAGTTTTTTCCAATTACAACAGGATTTTCAGAAAAACTTGAGTGCGTCGCCTAGGCATCTTTCCGCCAAGGGTGGTCATTTTCGCCAAAGCAACCAAAATGTGCATTGCTCGGCGCACACATAAAATAAACAACTAAGGAGATTAAAAATGCAGATTGGTGTGAGTTCCTACAGTTTCAGCGGCATGACCAGGAATGGTCGCATGAAAGAGATCGAGTGCATTGCAAAGGCAAAGGAGATGGGCTTTGACTGCATAGAATTCTCGGCCTTGCAGATTCCCGAGGGAATGGACATTATGGATTATGCCAAGCAACTTCGCGAAGAGGCTGACAGGGTTGGCATTCCAATCGTGAACTTTACACAGCCCGCAGATTTGCTGTCTGGCAGCGAAGGCGATTTGAACGCCGAAATCAAGAAGGTGGAGAAACTGATTGACGTTGCGGAGATACTTGGGGCACCTGGCTTCAGGCACGATGCAACACGCGGCAAGTTCCCCGAAGGCTGGCAAGGCACCAAGACATTCGAGGCCGCATTGCCGCGCCTGGCAGGCGCTTGCCGCGAAATCACCCAATACGCAAAGGCAAAGGGCATCCGCACAATGGTGGAGAACCATGGTTACTTCGCACAGGATGCCATTCGCGTGGAGAGGCTGGTCTCCGCCGTGGATGACAGCAACTTCGGCGTGCTGCTGGACATCGGCAACTTCGCCTGCGCCGATGATGTGGTTGAGAAGTCAGTCGGCATGCTGGCGCCTTTGGCTTTCCACTGCCATGCCAAGGACTTCCACATCAAGTCAGGCATGGAGCCCTGGCCAGGCAAAGGCTGGGGAATGACACGTTCTGGCAATTGGATTCGCGGCGCCATCATCGGCCATGGCTCACTGCCAATCGCCCAGCAGGTGCGTTCCATCGTGAAAAGCGGGTATGACGGCGTTTTCTCCGTGGAATTCGAGGGCATTGAGGATACACTTCTGGGAATTGAAC
>JAFYGL010000756.1 GCA_017543165.1 Victivallales bacterium
GTGCAATTTGATGATGATACATGGAGCGCATTTGAAATCAAACTCAATCCCGCCCAAGTGGACGAGGCTGCTGCAAATCTGCTAAAAGTCTCCAGTATATTCCAGCATAAGCCGCCGACTGCAATGGCTGTGATAGTGGGCAAATCAGGCATTGCCTATCGCCGCGAGGATGGCGTCTATGTCCTGCCTATAACAGTTTTGAAACCGTAAGAGGCAATATTGACGACTTGAGAATGCCAGGATATGCTTGAGGCGTATTTATGCTACTCGGCCCATTTTCCGAAGATGTTTTGGAATGTCCTGGTAAGCGCTGGCAGCGGTATGCCGTTGCGAAGTTGAAGCACTTCCGATTGCAGGCATTGCAGTCTTGGAGCCTGGCGCAGCAGGTCTGAGATGGCATTCCAGTCCAGTGTGCCATCGCCAGGGAGGCGGTGCTGGTCGCCAGTTCCGTCATTGTCGTGTAGATGACAGTTTACTATATGAGGTAGCATCTGCTTCAGTATCTGCAAAGCCAGAGGTGTGTTTTTATTTGCCGCCATGGCGCGCTGCTCGGGAATGTCCGATGCCTCGTACAATGGCTGCACGATGTTTGCGTGTCCCGCGTCATAGCAGAAGCCCAGAGCCTCGCTGGGAAAGTTCCGCTTGATTTCCAGTAGTGCCTCGGGTGTTGTGCAAATATAGCGGACATTCTCTATGCAGATGGTCATTCCCAGTCCTTCCGCATAAGGCACCAGCACCTTTAGCGCCTTGATTGAGTTTTCTATCATTTGCTCTCGTGAAGTTCTGCTTATCGCCTCCAGCCATGGGCTTGGCTTGTAGTTCACGTTTGGCGAAAGACTGTTGCCCACATGTATTGTAATTGTCTTTATGCCCATGGACGCTGCCAGAGCCATTGCATGGATATGCGTCGCCACCATTTCCGCGCGCCGTGAATCATCGGGCTCGTTCAAGTCCCACCATGTGCCGAATATGGAATGTGCGTCCACAAAGTCAAGTCCCGCCGCCTCGACGGCATCCTTGATTTTGTACGACAAGCCCTGGTACTGCATCATAAGCGCCAGCAACGATTCCGACAGTACGACATGGCGCACCCCATGGTATGCCAGGGACTTAAGCGCGTATGAAAGCATATCGGGGATGTTTCCGCCAAGGAAGTTTCCGCATTGTTCTAACTCAACGTAGTAGGTAAAGTTTTTTTTGTCCATGTCATTTTCCTCTTGCAATAACTTTTGCAATGACGCTAGTCACGCATTTAGAACGTAATTGGCAAAGAGGACGCGATTCTGTTGTTGGCGTTTTTCTTTATGTCCATTCTCTCCAAAACTGTGTCGGGCTTTATTCCCAGGAATATGAATTCCTCCAGGATTGTGCCCAGTGTCATGATTACCTGGCTGGGGAGCAGTGCCTCTGTGAACACCAGTTCTCGGTTTTTCGTGGGCAGGTAGGACTTCATGTTCTTGTCGCCTCCCCATGAGTAGTCGCCTGCCTTCATGTCGGCCCTGGATGACAGATGGGCGGAGCCATTGCAGAAATCCCTCTGGAAATCCTTGGATACCATTAGTTTCATCAGCGCCCAGATGCGCTTGTGCGCTTCTGGGTTGAGGGATTCCTTGATATGGCATTTCAGGAAGTTTATCCATGCGGGCAGGAATTGCTTTTTCCCGTTGGAGAATGGCAATGTTTCGAAGTCCATGTCGATATTCGGCCATTCGTTCTTGTGGTTCTGGAAGGGCAGGCTGGTCTCTATGCAGAAATTCAGCCCTGCATTGCCGCTGAAGAATGCCTCGTTGGAGACTGCTTCCGTGTGGTTCACGGTATCCTTCAGGATGTTCAGCAGTTTTCTGCCTGCCTGGCTGTCGAAGAGTTTATCGCCGTCTGGCATGGGAAATTGACTGGCCAGTTGTATGAACAAGGGGAAATACAGGTGGAAATTAACTGTGGAATATGGATTCCATCTGACAGATGCGGGCAGGATGCCGTGTTTCCTGCATGCCGCCACATAGTCCTCCCACCAGGAGAAACTGGGGTCCTTCAGTCTTGACAAGTCAAAGCCCGTCTTCTCAATCAATTTGCGGTTGACGCCGATTTGCTGCGTGGATATTATGAAGGGCAGGGCGTAGTTTGCGTTTTCCACGCCGTTGCTGATGAGTTGCCCAGAGGTCTCTTTGAAGTCCTTGAAGCCATTGAGTGCCGTCGGCGGCAGTATGCTTTCTCCCAGTGAATGGGAAATCCACAGTATGGCATCGGTGTCGCTTATCAGTTCATTGGCCTGCTTCTGGGAGTAGAATAGTTGCAGGGCGCGCAGTTCAATTTCTATGTTCAAGTTTGCCTTTTGGATATAAGCATCCAGTATCTGCTGGAATTGGGCAGGTGGAAGTTGCTTTTCGGAATAGAACAGGCGGATATGAAGCCGCTTGCCGCCAGCAAGATATGTGCCGCGGCCATTTGTAATATCCACCAGCCCCTCGCCTTGCAATCTTTTCATGGCGGCAACCACCGTCGCATAACTGCCAGAGCCTATTTGGGTGAATTCATGGTATGTGGGCAGGCGGTCGCCTGAATGGAGTGTGCCGTCTGCTATCTTCTGGTTGAGGTATTCTCGTATGCGGTCTATTGTTCTCATATTGGGAAAGTAGTATATCGTTCCCCCATGAAAAAACAAGGATGCTGAGGTATTTATCTGCGCGGCCATTGGCCGCGCATCAGGACGCGATGTTGCCATGCGCCCTGGCCTTGCATAACAACAGCCGACTGGCATCCCCGCGTCCTGACGCGCGGCCAATGGCCGCGCGAACAACTGCGCATTAGGACGCGATGTTACCATACGCCACTGGCCTTGCTTGCTGCCCTGCGCGGCCATTGGCCGCGCGATGCCGTTGATTTTCTGCACGCAACTAGTGCGACGGCGA
>JAFYGL010000757.1 GCA_017543165.1 Victivallales bacterium
ATTTCAATCCCAATGACAGCGAATTGAAGACCTTGCCCGAAAAGAACCTGGTGTATGAGAACATACGCCCCAATGGCGGCGGCTATCATTTCCTTTACGATATGGAACGTCAAATTCTTTACTCAAGTTGGAGCAATCGCTAATACAGACCATCGCAAGGCATTTACTTATTGCCCAATTTTTCAATATAATCCAGCATGACACGCTGCCGCGAAGTGAAGTCCTGCGTCTTTGCGTACTGGCGTGTCTGCTCGGTAAGTTGCGGCAGTTTCTCCAATGCACCGCGCAGCATTGCATTAAGATTATCCTGCTGGAACGGCTCGTCCACCACAAGGCCAGCGGCGGCCTTCACATACGGGCTGAAGCCGCAGCAGGCTGTGCACAGCACTGGAATGCCAGAGGCGATTCCCTCCACCAGCACGGTGCCAGTGCCTTCCTCGCGGGCGGGATGCACCATGATATCCGACGCCAGCAGCAGTTTCTCCACATCATTGCGCGGCCCCGTTATAATGCATTTCTCAAAAATGCCGCCTGCAAGTGGCTGTATTTCGCTGGCGGGTATGTTCCCCACAAGAATCGGCCTTGCCAGGCCCCTAATTTCCTGCGGCAGGCTTTTGACGGCCTCCAGCAGCCTGTCCATCCCCTTGCGCTTAACGTTGGTGCCGACCAGGATTATGCCAATCTCATTGTCCTTCAAGCCCAGTTCACCGCGCGTTTCACTGCGTATTTTTGCGGCCACATCCTCCGCAGGGCGGGCACAGGCGGGATTCATGCCAGGCGGCAATTCCAGCAGATGCTCCTCTAGCGTGCCATATTCGGCCATGTATTCCTGCCTTTGGAAAGGGGATATGTACCACACGCGGGTTCGCGAGGCCGCGCCGCATACCTTTTCCTCCATGCCCAAAATGAAACGATGCCTGGGGCTGATTGCAAGATACCACCCTGGATACTTCTTGCGGTAGTATGTCCTAAGGCAGGAATCCGCCGCAAAATAGAAGTCCGCGCCTTCCACGCGGTCCATTGCAACAGACGCGTCATAGCCGCCCTGCCCCAGCCTCTCCTTCCAGGCATTGTTGAAGTGCTTCATGCGAGCCACGTTGCTCCAGCCAGAGACACGGCACTTCTCCACTGCAATGAAGTCAGGCGGGTTCTCCCAGTCCGTCGTGAACACAGTCACCTTGTGCCCGCGTCTGACCGCCTCCTCCGCCATGCGCAAAGTGTCCTTCTGCAAGCCGCCCCAGAACACATACTTGTACAGCGCGACTATGATGTGCAAGTTCTTCCCCGCCATTCAACCTCTCCAGAAAACCGTGCCGTCTTCTTCTATGGCAATTATTTCCTTCTGAATCAGGCGGCTTATTATTTTCTTCGCCTCAAGAGGCGTTATGCCTCCCCTGTACTTGTACAAGTCCATTATGCTCTGCGCAAGTTCCGCCTCTTTCTCGCATTTGATTCTCCGCAATGCCTGCACCAGCTGGTTGAATGAACTAATCTTCGCGCTTTCAGTTTCCTGCGCCCCTTGCCTTTTGACCCTGTCCTGCCTCTTCACAGGCGTTTTTTCCTGCCTTTCAACGGCAGTCTCCTCTGCTGGCGGCGGCGCAGTTTTTCCCTCTGC
>JAFYGL010000758.1 GCA_017543165.1 Victivallales bacterium
AGGCACGCAGCTCTGCACAGAGGAGATATTCCGCCCGCTGCTGGCGCAGGATGTTGAAATACGGTGCCTGCGCGGTTGAAAAATGCAATGCTTTGCAAACAATCGGCATTAGGGGCACCACGCGAAAATTTTCCTTTAATGTTCCAATTTGTCATATTGCTTACTGGCAATATATTATTGCGTTTTGCCGAGGCAGTGGGGCTGTGTTGGCCTTGCAGGCAGTCCTCGGCGTAGCTTAACTATAAAGAAGGTAGATTTTATGAGCAAGTCATTCAATGTTGCGGTAGTAGGCGCCACAGGCGCAGTAGGTCGCGAAATGTTGAAGACTCTGGAAAAGCGTGACTTTCCTGTAAAGGAACTGCGCCTACTGGCGTCTTCCCGTTCCGCAGGCAAAACCCTTCCATGCTTTGGCAAGGAACACACTGTCCAGGAACTCACTACCGAATCCTTCAAGGGCATAGATATCGCGCTGTTCAGCGCAGGCGCCTCCCGTTCAAAGGAATTCGCTGACGCCGCAGTCAAGTCAGGCGCGTTGGTGATAGACAATTCAAGCGCGTTCCGCATGGTTCCTGAAGTGCCGCTGGTGGTGCCAGAAGTGAATCCAGAGGACGCCTTCAAGCACAAAGGCATTATCGCAAACCCGAACTGCACAACCATCATCATGCTGGTGGCATTGAAGCCATTGCACGATGTGTCACCCATCAAGCGCATCATCGTCAGCACATACCAGAGCGCGTCAGGCGCAGGCGCCAAGGGAATGCAGGAACTGGAACAGCAGACAGCCGACGTGCTGGCTGGCAAGCCCGCAGTGCCGCAGGTGTTCTCCTTCCCATACGCGTTCAATCTCTTCAGCCATAACTCCGCCATCACAGAGAATGGCTACAACGAGGAAGAAATGAAGATGGTGAACGAGACACGCAAGATCATGCATGACGCAAGCATCCAGGTCTGCCCCACATGCGTGCGCGTTCCCGTGCTGCGCTCCCACGCCGAATCCATCCAGATCGAGCAGGAACGCAAGATCAGCATCGAAGAGGCCAGGGCCGCATTGGCAAAGGCGCCAGGCGTCACAATCGTGGACGACAGGGCCGCTAACCATTTCCCAATGCCTTGCGAAAGCAATGAGCAGTACAACGTGCTTGTCGGCCGACTTAGGGACGACCTTAGCTGCCCCAACGGCATCGCGCTGTTTGTGTGCGGCGACCAGCTCCTCAAGGGTGCTGCCCTGAACGCAGTCCAGATTGCGGAGTTGTTTAAGTAAGCAAGGCTCCAGTTTTTTAGAGCGAAACAAGGCAACTGGGGCGATTCCCCAGTTGCCTTGTTTGTTTTTGCATCCAAAGGAAAAGTCCAACATAGAACAAAGAAAGGAAAACAACCATGCCAGCCAACAATGAAGTAGGCGCAAAAATCAGGAACCTGCGCGAGATGCGCTGCGTCACAGTGGATGAATTGTCCCAGCGCTGCGGGCTCACACCAGAGCAAATCAACCAAATCGAATCAGGCGAGGCAACTGCCTCCCTTACACCGCTGCTGAAACTGGCGCGTGGACTTGGCGTGCGCCTGGGCACTTTCCTGGATGACACGGAACTGTCGGAACCAGTGGTGACACGCGGCTCGGAGCACGCAAAGCGCTCCGTGCGCTTCGCCGCAAACCAGAATGACAACGGGCTGGACTTCCATACGCTGGCTGCCAACAAGGCGGACCGCAATATGGAGCCATTCGTGATTGATGTGCATCCCTCCCAGGAAAGCGACCACCAGCTCTCCTCGCACGAAGGCGAGGAATTCATCTATGTCCTGGCAGGCGCTCTGGAGGTAATCCATGGCAAGCGCACATATCGCCTGGAGACGGGGGACAGCATCTACTATGATTCAATTGTGCCGCACCACGTCCATGCCGCCGACAATGCCGAGGCACGCATACTGGCAGTCATCTACGCGCCCCACTAATACACCACAACCCTCCAAAAGGCAATAATTATGAGCGAAGAACTTTTCACTGAAAAGACCATCGCCGAATTCTTCGGCGACCTAGTGAAGTCCCAGCCAGACCATCCTTTCATAATGTACCCAGACCGCAATCTGGTGTGGAGCTACAAGGACTTTGATGAACGGACGGACAACATGGCGAAGGGCCTTCTTGCCATCGGCGTCAGGAAGGGCGACCATGTGGGCGTGTGGGCCCGCAATGTGCCCGAGTGGCTGACGCTTATGTTCGCCACCGCCAAGATCGGCGCGGTGCTGGTGACGATCAACACCAACTACAAGTCACACGAGCTCGAATACCTCGTCAAGCAGTCCGACATGCACAC
>JAFYGL010000759.1 GCA_017543165.1 Victivallales bacterium
ACAGGGACGGCAGGCACAGGCTGAGGGTGGCCGCCGCAGTGGGACCCAATGACTGGGAACGCATCGAGGCGCTGGTCGCTGTGGAGACGGACGCGCTGATCCTGGACACCGCCCACGGCCATTCCAAGGGCGTGCTGGACACGCTCAAGGAAATCAAGAAGCGCTATCCTGGCGTTGATGTGGTGGCGGGCAATGTCTGCACTTCGGAAGGTGCAAAGGCCTTGTACGAGGCAGGGGCGGACGCCGTGAAGGTCGGAATCGGACCTGGCTCGATCTGCACCACACGCGTGGTCGCCGGCGTTGGCGTTCCACAGTTGACTGCAATATACAATGCAGCCAAGGTCATTGGCGACGAGATTCCAATCATCGCCGATGGCGGCATTACCCATTCTGGCGATGTGGCGAAGGCATTGGCGGTAGGTGCCTCCAGCGTGATGATGGGTTCCGCCCTGGCTGGCACCGAGGAAAGCCCTGGTGAGCGCATTCTGCATCAGGGGCGCACATACGTGGCTTACCGCGGCATGGGCAGCCTTGAGGCAATGCGCTGCGGAAAGGGTAGCCGTGAACGCTATGGTGTGGCGGCGGACACGCTGAGCGACAAACTGGTGCCACAGGGCATCGAGGCCATGATACCCTACAGAGGCGCGGTGGCTGATGTGCTGAACCAGTATATCGGCGGACTCCGCTTCTCGCTGGGGTACTGCGGCGCCCGCAACATACCTCAACTTCAGGAGAAGGCCCGTTTTGTGAGAGTCAGCTCCGCTGGTCTTCATGAGGCGCATCCACATGATGTGATTGCGCAGAAGGACGCACCGAATTACAGGACAACCTGATAAAGTGGACAGTGGCTTCTGGCGTGGCATTGTTGATGTGGGCGCCGAGGCGGCGCCCACTCAGGTTGCCTTGGCGGGAACAGCATTCTTGGCTGTAGCATAAAACAGTCCACTGTCCACACCACAGTCCACTTTTCAAGCGTATGGTTGGAAAAAATCAATAAATGTATTTGACGAAAATCAACAATGGCGTATTTTATGCCGTTGCGACTTGAAAATTGTAATTTCTGCCTTTGGCTTTCTCTTTGGGGAATAGGAGGAAACATGAATAGAATAGCTTGTTTTTTGAGGTTCTGGCTGGTGCTTTTGCTGCTGTCGCCAGTATTTGTCTGGGCACAGAATACGCAGACTGGCGCAGAGGAGAAGGTCAAAGTTTCAAAGAATTTTGGGGTGGATATCAGGAAACTGGAGATTGACGTTGAGAAGACCCCAAAGACAAAAGGCTCCAGGAATGGTTCCAGTGGTTCGGGCGCCAGGTGGCTTGTAGTGAAAGCGCAAGTCAACATTTCAGGCCAGGAATGGCTGGACGAATTTGAGGCGCGCTGGAATGTATTGGTTGATTGCGGCTCGAAGAAGAAGCCCATCTTGTTGCCGCTCAACACCAAGTTTGTGCATTTGGAGAAGGGAAAGAACTACATATCGGCGTTTGTTCATCCAACTTTCTTCAAAAAATATCTGGACACGGAAAGCGTGAATACATCCAAGATTTCCGCCACTCTGGATATTGCCGTCAATGGAAAGGTCATGGCGAGAAAATCCAAGGGCAGCAAGACTGGACTCGTAAGAACGCCAGCCAAATGCAAGGTGGACAGCAATGGCCTGATGCCACGAAGCAAGACGCCATTCGCCGATGTTGACTTTGACTATTATGCCAATGAAAAGATTGACTGAGGCGGCTTAATCACAGAAACACAACGAGCATAAACTAACGGATTTCTATGGCTAGAGAAGAGCGAATACTTGCCGTTGATATCGGTGCGACGAGCATAAAACTCTGTGAGTTTGAATTTGGTGATGGCGATGGCAACATAGCGCTGTCACGTTTCGCGCACCGTGAATACGTGGAGGAACTTTCCGATTCCTCGCGTATGAATGTGGTGTCAGGTCTTTTGCGCCAGATGCTGGCAGAAGGCGGATTCAGGGCCAGCAAGGCACTGCTTTGCATGTCGGGCCAGTATTCGCTGATGCGCTTCTCCCACCTGCCAAACACCTTCGGCTATGACAAGAAGAGAATTCGCCAAATCGCCGAATTCGAGGCGACACAGAACATACCCTTCCCTGTTGACCAGGTGATAATGGACTACCAGTTGATCGCCTCCCCAGCAGGCGATGCCTTGGAATCCATGTCTGTCGTCATCAGGAATGACATTGCCGAACAGTTCTCGGCGGCCATATCCCAGGTCGGCCTGCAGCCAATCCTTATCGACGTCGCCTCGGCGGCCTGCTACAACGCGGCCAGGGCCAACGGCATTGGAAACGACGGATGCGCCTTGCTTCTCAATATCGGCGGCCGTGTGACAAACTTGATATTCGTGGATGGCAATCAGCTCTATGCCAGAACCATACCAATCGCAGGCTATACGATCACCCAGCAGATAGCCAAGGAATTCGGTATTGGACTGCCCGAGGCCGAGGAATTGAAACGCCACCATGGCTTCGTTGCACTTGGCGGCGCATACGCGGAGCCTGAATCCGAAACGGCGGCGAACGTCTCAAAGATTATCCGCAACGTCATGAGCCGCCTATATGGTGAAATCACAAGAACCATCAGCGTATATCGCTCTCAACAGAAGGGCAATGCACCCGTCAAGATGTACATCACGGGTGGTTCTTCCATTTTCACATATTGCGATACCTTCTTCAATGAGAAGCTGAAAATGCCCGTTGAATACTTCAACCCATTCCTTTGCTGCAAGATTCTGCCTACTGTTGACAGGGAACGCCTGTCGCAGGTGGGCCACATGTTCAGCGAGGCAATCGGCCTTGGGCTTCGTTATGCGACGCAGTGCCCTGTCGAACTAAGCCTTATCCCCGCCAATATCCGTCGCCAGCAGAACTTCGACAAGAAAAAGCCCTATATGATTCTTGGCTTTATCGTAGTGCTTCTCATGCTGCTGGTCATCCAGTTTGGTCTGGTGCTGAGGAAAAGCAACTATGACATAGGCAACAACAATCTCAAGAAGATCATTGATGCAAACAAACCCACTTTGGAGAGCATAGAGGCGGCACAATCCACAGCCAATGACAACAACGGAAAGATGGAAGTGATCGCAAACATGCTGCTGCAACAGTCCAAGTGGCCCGCGATACTGAATGAGATATACCGTCTCAAACCAGACAACCTGTGGATTACTTCCATCAAGCCCATCATTGGCCCTGTCAAGGCTGTGGAAATAAAGTCCGCCGCTGGCTCCGATTCAGAAGACGCAATGTTCGGGGACATGTTCGGCGGCGATGTGTTTGATGGCGCAATGGGCGGCGGCTCAAGCGGCGATGTCCTGACACCCACCCAGATTGGCGGCCTTGAAATCACGGGGCGCTGTGTGCAGATTGATGAACGCAATTCCATATTCACTTTGGCGCCGGTGGGTACATTCCCCTTCAACGTGGACAAGCCCCTTCCTCAACAAGAAGGCGACGCGGGAGATGAGGCAAAGAAGACATCGCCGCAGGAAATGGCAAACAAGTTGATTGCAGAACAGATGAGCCAGGCTGGAAGTCCAGCCGCCGCGTTTGAGGCTGCATTGAGGATGTCCCAGCTTTTTGACGCTGAACCTACCATGACGCTTATCAAAAGCTACAGCATGTCGTCAAAAATACCCAACATGGCCAGTTTCAAGATGCAACTTAAATTCAGTTTCAATGTTGACTACTTGAAAGTTGGCTCTGGTGGCAGCAAATAAAACAAGGCTTTCTCATGGATACAATAAAGAAAAATTGGGGTTTCATTGTTATCTCGCTGGTGTGCTTCGTCTTAGTTGCATTGATGCTGATAAAGTGCAAAGGGACTAGCGAAAAACTAAACACCAGCAAGAGCGAATATGAGAAGAAACTCAACTATCTGGATGGTGTTGGCAAGAAACAGTTGAAGCTGACGGATGAGAATGCCAAGATTGCACAAATCAATTCAGACAAGACTACAAAGAGCATAGACAAGGTCCATAAGGATCTTATGGACAATTATGTAATAAAATACGAAGCCCCCAAGGATCCCACCAGCGCACTTCGCGAACTTCGGGAAGCAATACAGCATTTGCAGACAACTCTGGAGGAAAAGGAAATTGGGGTGGATGGAAAACTTCAGTATTTTTCCTTCGACTCCATCGCAAAGTCATCCAGCCTTCCCCCGAAGGCGGATTTGCCTCCAATTTTCAGGCAGCTTGCAATCGTGAAGGAAATTGTCAAGGTCGCCATTGACAGCAAGGTGCTCGCCATAAACGACATAAGCAGGCCGCTGGGGCTGAAGGTCCAGGAGGAGGCGGATTATACAATAACTCCTGTTGAAGTCACTGTGACTGCGACACCTGAAAATGGGCAGCAATTCGTCAACGCAATGAGCAATCAGGAGAATTTCCTCTTCGTCCTGAGGACAATTGAGATCAAGGCACCAGATGTCACTAGTGATTTAGTGAAGTCCCTTTTTGTAAAGGATGACATGCTGGACGCCGACCTGGCCGTTGAAGACGGCGGACAGGGAACTAAAACAGGAATGAAACGGACGGCATTCAAGCCAAAGTATGGCGCTAAGCAGGCGGACGCCAAGAACGACGGGCTTGTGGATGTGCCATTGAAACGCCAGGAAATGATTGTCTTTGAAAAGAAATACTCGTCCTGGAAGTTGCGCTTTGACCTCCTGGAGCCCAAATATGAGCTCCCTGGCGAAAAAAAGGCTGAAGAAGAATAAGGAGAACCAAAATTGGACTTTTTTGCAAGACATTATGAAAAGCTGATATTGGCGTTCTGTTTGCTACTGCTTCTTGTGGGCATTGTCTTTGTGGCTCTTTCTGCCACGAAAACAAGCAGTGAACTGGCGGAGAACTATCAGAAGGCGCGCAGGAATGTCGAGGGCGGAAAACTGGTGGATGCCATGGATATTTCCAATTACAACCTGGAGCGCTATTTCAATGACCCACGCAAAGCCTGCAACATACTGGGGGCAGAGGGCGACCAATCAGGCAAGGGCTCAATGCTTGAGGCAGGCAGAATGATTATTTGCTCAAATCCGGAATGCAGCCGCATTCTTCTTTTGAGTGCAGATATTTGCCCATTCTGCAATACAAAGCAACCAGAACTTTCAAAGGGCACAGGCAAGGACGAGGACACTGATGGCGATGGCATTCCCGATTTGGTGGAACAGAAATACGAATTCCTGAACTACAGGGATCCCAGGGATGCAACCATGGACCAGGACAACGATGGCTTCTTGAACATCGAGGAAATAAAGGCTGGAACAAATCCCGACGATGATTCGGAATTCCCTGCTCTTGCCCTGCTGTTGCGTGTCCAGCATGTGTTTAGGCCTCCACTTGGAATTACTTTGGTTGATGTGGACAAGAACCGCAGTGACGACATGAACAAATGGGATGTCGCCTTCAAGGGCGTCGATCCCAGGACCAGGCGCCCAAGAAGATTCACTGTCCGTGTGGGGGAGACTGTGCTTAATAGATTCAAGGTTACTTCTGCTGGTTTTGAAGGTGAAGGCGATGCGGCGATACCATTTGCTGTTGTCGTGACGGAGGGCGCTGACGCCGAGGAATATACAATGAAGCTTAACGAGGACGTCAAGGCCAAGAAAAACAATGTTGTGTTTATGAATCTAAGGACCCGCAAGAAGTCGGATATCCTGCGCTTTGGAAGGCGCATGCGCATAATGTGCCAGGAAGGCCAGGAGTTTATGCTCCGCAAGCAGCGCGGTAGCGGTGCTTCCAAGCAGGCAGAAGGAGGGAACAGGGCACCTTCAAATGTAGGTGGCGATGAAAACGTTGTTGAATATTACAGGGTGATTAAAGTGGATGCTGCCAATAAGACCTGCCAGGTCGCAAAACTTTCTGGCAAGGGCGGCGAGGCAGGCCAGACTTTTGACATTCCAGTCTTTGACGAAAAGAATGACAGGGACTTCATCCCTGAGGAAAATAACCGAGGAGACATGACTGAAGGGGACATGCCAGTTCCTGGCTCTGAAGGTGGTCCGCGCCAGAACAGGCGGAGGCCGCCCAGGCCTTGACGCACTGGGATGCAGCCTAATTGAGTGAAATTGAATTGAAGAAATAGTATTCCAAAAGGAAAGGCGTCTGTTTCATTTGACGAGGAGGAAAGACGCCTTTCTCCCAAGGAGAAGAGCAAATGGTTAAGCAGAAAAAAGTAACAATGTTCAAGAGCACTGGTCTTTGTGCCGTCTTATGTGTGATTGCCGCAATTTTCAGTGAAGGCGTTTCATTTGGTCAAGAGGCAGAGAAGGATGCTGCCGAGGTCAAGGAAGTCCATGCCACGGAATTGGACCAGAAGGAGAGCTTGCTCAGGCAGGAATCCTACGAACGGGCGAAAGGCTATTTTGACAATGCCAATTCCAGTTTTGAATTGAATGGTGACTTTGAGTTTGCCGAACAGAACTACGAAAAGGCAATTGCCGAACTTGAAAAGGCCAAGGGCGCTTCAACCGAGGCGGGTTTCTCGAAGAAAGTCCTTAAGTTGCAGGATGAGATTGAAAGGCGCAAGATGGTCATGAACATCCGCTGGGCGAATCGTTTGATTGACGAGGCAATTCGCAATGCAAACGAGGACAAGACCGACGAGGCGGAAGAAAAGCTCACCAGGGCGGCAAGCTATCCTAAAATCTCCACGACTGACAAGGATCGCATTGCCAAGCTCAAGAGACAGATGGAAATGAAGAGGGCGGAAATCCGCTTTGCTGGCGAAACCAAGGTGAGCGAAATCATCCAGGACAAGGCCGAGGATGATCTGCAGGTCAGGATAAAGCTTGAAAAAGGCCGTGTCCTTTTGCAGAATTCCCGTTTCGGCGATGCGCGCGACATGTTTGAGCAGGTGCTGCTCAGCGACCCAACAAACCTTGCTGCAATACGCTATCTGGCACGTGTGAACAAGGCCCAGGAAAAAGCGGCTGATGAAAAACTCAAGACCACCCTCCTTGAACGCATGGCGGAAGTCCGGTGGAAGTGGTCCGAGCCAGTGACGCCTTTGCTGGCAGGCGCAGGTGCCGAGGCAAGCGTGAAGGCAATTGCCAAAGGCGGCATGGCGATTAATCTGGAAGGAAAATTGGAATCCATCGTTTTTCCCGATGTCAAATTCAATAGCGAGCCACTTCCAGATGTGCTTCGCAAACTCCGCAATCAAAGTGTCCAATACGACCCCGACAATGAGGGCGTGAATATGATTTGGAACCTCAAGCCATTGGGCAGCGCAATCGCCCAGGCTAATGCCGTTGCTGAAAACGCCCAGTCAGAAAATGACTTCACAGGCGACTTTGGCAATGACGGCGGTGGCGCTGGCGGCGGCGGTGCAGGCGGTGGAGACGACTTCGCAGAGGATCTTGGCGGTTCTACGGCCAAGACACCTGAGCCCGCGATTACTGACAGTCTGGAGGAATCCACTGTCACAATGGAAATGACCAATGCAAAATTAAGCGATATCCTCAAGTATGTCTGCCTGGTAACAGGTGCGAAAATGAAAATCGATGGCACGGCAGTAGTCATCAACCATCCCTCAAATCCAATGAATGAACTGGAAACACGCTTCTATGACGTGGAGGCAGGTGTTTTCGATGCAAAGAAAACCCAGAAGAAGCCCAAAGGCCTGAAGCTGGAAGACGATGATGACGATGACGACGACGACGATGACGATAGCGGTGATGAGGACAAGGACTTCAGAGACAAGCGCAAGGTATTCTTCCGCATGGGCGTGACATTCCCTGGCGATGCAAAGATTACATACTATGCACGTCTTGGCAAGCTGGTCAGCTACAACACCCCTGAGAACCAACTTAAGATTGAGCGTCTTATGCAGGAAATCAACCAGTCTCCAACTTTGGTGTCAATAGAAGCTAAAGTTGTCGAGATTGAACAGACCAATTTGGATTCATTGGGCTTTGAGTGGTCGCTTCAGGCTGGCACGAAGACCTTGGGTGTGAATGCAAAGAACAAGCCTGCGCTCTTCGGCAACTATGAGACAGGAACTGGCAACACCTCCAAGTTCCAGATTGGTCTGGGCAAGGAGCTGACCACAATCACAAGTGGCCTGCGCTTCGCGGCGGAATACTTCGGCGACGCAACCGAGGATTCGCTCTTCAGCGTCTATACCGTGCTTGGCAACTATGCTTTCAATACAGTGCTCCACGCCATTGAGCAGGAAGGCATAAACAATGTTCTGTCAGCTCCGAAAGTCACTACCATCAGCGGCAAGACCGCAAGTATCAAGGTGGTTACACAGCGCCAGTTCCCCGACGAATGGGACGAGGCGGAATTGGAGACTGACGGCGACAATGGCTCCATCACATACAAGCCCGCCACGCCTCAGTTCGATGACAAGCAGGATATCGGTGTCATGCTGTTTGTAACGCCTGTTGTCGCACCTGACAAGTATTCCATCTACCTGGATCTGGAACCACAGGTCATCGAATTCCTGGGATATGACACATCCTTCAACACGACTCAGATCATTGATGGCCGCGAACTTGAAATGAAGAACGGCATGACTGCCATCCTCTCCAAGCGCGAAGTCAAGACCAAGGTGGTTGTGTGGGATGGCGAGACCATAGTCCTGGGCGGCATGATCAAGGAAGAACACCTCAAGTTTGAGGACAAGGTTCCTCTTCTTGGACGTCTGCCCATAGTGGGGCACCTTTTCACAAGCACTGGTGAAAAGTCCATCAAGACAAATACCCTGATTTTCGTAAGTGCCCGCCTGGTGAATCCAGCTGGTATTCCCATACGTCCTAACGACATGCGTGGTTTGCCAGACTTTAGACACTGATGTTTTTTGGCCTAAGGCCCTAGAATGCGGCCTTAGGCTTTTTTAGTATTTCTCCTTTTGAATTGGAGAAATTGCAGATGATGCCTTCCTACTATTTGGCGGCATCGGGACTTACACACGAAATTGATAGATTAAGGAGATTGGAATGGAGAAAATCAAGGTTGGTGTCTTAGGACTGGGACGTGCAGGATACCGTATGCATTTCCCTGAACTTGAGAAGTTCCCTGAACTGTTTGAAATTGTCGCAGGCTGCGACAATGATCCTGAACGCAGGGCTAATGTGGCTGAATCCCATCCAAAGGTGAAGTTGTATGACAATGCGGCGGACTTTGTCAAGGATCCTGACATTGAACTCGTCACTGTTGCCACTCGCACTCCGCTTCACGTAGAGCATTCTGTTCTGGCATTGGATGCAGGCAAGTTTGTCTTCAACGAAAAGCCCATCGCCGTGGATTATGAAAGCGCACTTAAGCTTCGCGAGGCGGACAAGCGCCACCCAGGCAAGCTGTTCATCCGCCACAACCGCCGCTTCGAGCCAGCATTCGAGCATATCATGTCCATCATCCACAGCGGCAAACTGGGCTATGTCTATGAAATCAAGCTGCGCCGCAATTCCTACGATTGGCGCGCTGACTGGCAGACCCTGCAAAGTTGCGGCGGCGGCCAGCTCCTCAACTGGGGACCCCACATTGTGGACCA
>JAFYGL010000074.1 GCA_017543165.1 Victivallales bacterium
ATGGCTGAAGCGGATACCGGATCGATCTGTTCGAGCCTTTTATGGAGTGCCTGCGCTCCGTTTTCCGCGGCGTATCTTTCAAGTTCCTCTCTCAGCCCTTCGTCTTTTGAAGAGTCCGAAAGAGAGGATACTTCCGTGAGAGAATCAAGATAGAGGAAAGTGCCGCCGCAGACTATCGGAAGCATTCCCCTGCCCCAGATATCCTCCAATGCCGCCTTCGCAAAATGCAGATACACGAACAAATTGAAGTCCTGCCTTGGCTCGACCACGTCTATGAGGTGATATTTGACAGGAGTCCCGCCAGCGGAATACTCATCCAGATCCTTGCCAGTGCCAATGTCAAGCCCTCTGAACACCTGCCTGGAATCGGCGCTGACAATCTCCCCGCCGAAACGCCTTGCCAGCGCCACGGCCAAACGTGTCTTGCCACTGGCGGTAGGGCCTGTCAATACTAGGCAGCGTTCACTTGTCATCGCCCTTCTCTTCCTTCGGGGATTTCTCCTCCATGGGAACCAGCTTGACACGGAACACCTCAGGCTCCTTCCTCACATGAAACACGTGCTCGGCTACATTTCTGGGCAAATCCAGCATGACAGGCACCTCGATTTCCCCTCTTTCGGCTGAAACAGAGGACAAATCCAGATATGGCTTGAGCTTGAGACGCCTGATTTCGCCGATGGTCTCCGCATCCGTCTCGAATGTAAGTTCCACCTCCATCGGCTTGTCATTCTCAAGACGGCAGCGCTGCGGCATGGGATACATCAAGGAAATCGGCAGCTTCCTTCCCAGGCTGTAGGACTGTATCTCCCTGGCGCTCAACGTGTTTGCGACAATGCTTATGGAGGGGACACGGTTCTCAAACAGCCTTACCTTGTCAGGCAATGCCTGCAGCCTTCCCTCGAAATGCGTGTCCTTCTTTACGCCTGAAATGTCAATCTCAGCTGTATATACCTGATGTATGTTCATCAGCATTGCAGAAGGTCCCTCAATCTGCACATATTCAGGCGACACCTCAAACTGCGGGACCTTGCCGTACTGCAAATTGCCAGTGTACTTGACCTCCACAGGCACCGTCTTGACGCTGACTTTGTCAATGAAGAAGCTGGTATTGATGTCATACCCCACGCTGCTTGTAAACGGCGGCTTCTTTATCCTGAATTTCTTTCTCCTGTTGAGAGAAACGTTCATCCCGCCGTCAGGAATGGTGCCCACCCTTTCTGTCACAATGTACTTCACTTCAAAGTCATCTGGCGACAATTTGTTGGAGAGGATTGAACTCTTGATTTTCAAGTTTATCTCAAATTCCTTTTCAGGCAGTATCACCTGCTTGTCATCGCACTCTATCTGCAATGGCACCTTCAACTCGACAACAGGCATGCCCTCCACCAGCTGCTTGTGTATTGCATACCAGGCGAATATTGCCAGGAACAGGGCTATTCCCTTGCGCCAAATATCCGTAAAGAAGGTGCGCTTCCTTGTCTTGTCACTTTCCATCGCCTTCTCCCTTCTCCCCTTTTCTGAACATCTTGCGCCCCAGCACAAAGAAGGCGCGCCCCTTCTGCCAATAGCCTTTCAGCCTCACATAAATGCCATCATTCTCCTTTTTGAAATGCTGCGAGAAACAGTCGCGGAGGAACTTCTTCAGCTGCGAACTGGAGACTATTGTGCTTAACTGCCCATTCAAGGCGATATGAACAGAACCAGTCTCCTCAGACACCACCAGCACCAGCGCATCCGTCTGGCTGGACAAGCCCAAAGCCGCGCGGTGGCGCAATCCGAAACTGGCCTGCAACTTGTCATGTGACACGGGGAAAATGCACGCCGCTGCCTCTATGCGCCCCTTCCGTATGATGACGCCGCCGTCATGAAGCGGGGAGCCCTTGTAGAAAATCGTCTCCAGCAAGCCGTTGTTCCCGATTTCTGAATCTATCATTTTCCCTGAACGGCAGAATGGCTCCAAATCCATGACCTGCTCCATGGCTATGAGTGCGCCTGTCTTAGAGGCCGCCAGGCTCTCCACCGCCGTGCTCAAGTCGTCTATGACTTCTTCGGCATACTTGGTGTCGCCCGAATGCCTGGAGAAGAAGGCGTTCTGCAAATGCCTGGTGAACTTGTCGAACACCCTGCGTATCTCCGCCGAGAAAAGGATTACGATTATTATGGGCAGGGATTTGAAAAGTGCGCCAAGCAGCCATTCAAGCTCCTGCAGGCGGAACAAATCCGCCAGAAACTGCAAGGCGCCCAGGATGAACGCAACCACCATCAGCTGCCACAGGCCAGGCGCCCCCTTCAGCAGGCGTATGGTCCAGTAGATTCCAAAATACAGAATCGCAATCTGCAATATCATCGCCCCTTCCGCGTACAATATGTCGCTTTGGGTGGCATTTGGTATGTTCAAGAAAAATCCCGTCATTTCATTGTCGAATCCCGCAGTGCCTTTGCCACCGACACTGCATCCTTGTTGGCTGAAACATTGTGCACCCTCAACATGTCCGCCCCCAGATATGCGGCAATTGCGGTGCTGGCCACTGTCGCATATTCACGGCTGTCCACCGCCCGTCCTGTCACCAATCCCAGGCTGGACTTGCGGGAAATGCCAATCAGAATGGGGCGTCCCAGCTTCCGCAAATGGCCATAGTCCACGCAGCAGCGCAGGTTCTGCGCCAAATCCTTGCCGAAGCCGATTCCTGGGTCCACG
>JAFYGL010000760.1 GCA_017543165.1 Victivallales bacterium
CCGTCGCCCCTACGGGGCTCTCAAATACCTCCCATCATGGGAAACAGAGCAATGTAAAAACAATTACTCAGCGTGCAATATACAAACACTCAAAGTCCAGTTTCAAGGAGAGCCTTTCCTTCAACGCAGGCAGGACATTTTTCTCCGCTTCGTTCTTTGCAATGCCAGTCACAATGACGGTGACCGGCGTTTCTGCAAGGCGTGGGTATTTTGACAGCAATTCCCGCCTGGCGCCATTGAGCATTCCAAGCAAACCTGGCAATATCTTCTCAAGTGCCAGGGACACTCCAATCGGAGACAGCCATCCAGCCGCAGTCTCCTTCAGCAATTTCCCGAAATCCACACTTGCGCGCACCTTCGGGAAGACGGACGAATACGGCATTATGCGGCAATAGTCATTATCCACAGGCGGCTTGGCAGGAACGGTCTTCGGTGTACCATACAACGCAAGCACATTCTCTTGTGCATTGAAGTCCAAATCCCTGACATCGTTCAGATGCAGATGCAACGCCAGCCCGATGACAAACTTGTCCGTCGCCAGTTCCAGGCCGCAGTTTCTTAAAATATCACAGCACTTTGCGGCCAAAGCT
Source organism: Victivallales bacterium (assembly GCA_017543165.1). The sequence goes on from JAFYGL010000760.1 coordinate 591, forward strand.
TCATTTTGCTCCGCATCCAATGGCAATGCCCTGAACAAAAGCGCCTTCACGGACGCATCAGTCCAGTGCTTAAGGTTCCTGCGCTCCTCCGTAAAGCAATCACTGCCACGCATGGATGCATATTCACGGGCCACATCCTGGAAGCCAGCGGCATTGAGCAGGGACTGCACCAGGGCATCTATGTCCTCGCGGCGCATAAGTTCCCCGCCACCAATGCGCAGTTTCTCCTCCACGGTCAGCGAAATGTCCTCCGCCATCCACGTGTCCTTGAAGCCCGCCCTTAGAAAAGACGCGGCAATCTCCTCCTCGAAGCTGACAATGTCCAGCTCCTCAACCTGGTCATTGTCCCCCAATATACGGAGAATTGCAGAGGGCTCTTCCGTCATTTTCCCGCGTCCTTGGAGGGCTCTCCCTTGTCAGCCGCCTCGGATTGCGCCTTCTCATTGGACAGCTGGTTCACCTCGTTGATGAAGGCCTCAGCATCCTTGAAATGCCTGTAGATTGAGGCGAAACGGACATACGCCACGTCGTCCACGTTCTTCAATGCCTCCATGGCCAGCTTGCCGATGTAGCTGGATTCCACTTCTTCCTGGGAAAGCAGGGCAAGGCGGTTCATTATGTCATTGACGATATTGTCAATCTGTTCCTGGCTGATATTGCGTTTCCAGCAGGCCTGCTTGATGCCCTGGGTCAGTTTCTCCCGCTTGAAGTCCTCGCGGCGCCCATCCTTCTTCACTACGTAGATGTCAGCAGGTATGATAGATTCGTATGTGGTGAACCTGTTGCCGCAGGCTATGCACTGGCGGCGGCGGCGTATCGTATCCCCTTCCTTGGAGATACGGGTTTCAATGACCTTATCCTCTGATGAAGAGCATTTTGGACAACGCATTTTGTTCACCTCACTTCAGTTAAAGTCCCGCACTATGCGCTGGATTGCCGTGGCACGCCCCTGTTCATCAAGGCTCACCATGGTGGCATTCAGCCTTATCCCCTCATTGACCACGGGAAACCTGGTTGGCATTCCAGTTCTATAACGCCCGACTATGCTATTTATTTCACGCCCAAGAACAGATTCACGTGCACCGACCATTCCCACGTCGCACTGGAACGCAGTGCCGCCTGGGAAAATCTGCTCATCAGCCGTGGGCACATGCGTATGAGTGCCCAGCACGGCACTGGCCTTGCCATCCAGCATGCGCCCCATGGCGATCTTGTCACTGGTGGCCTCCGCATGGAAATCCACAATGACAAACGGCGTGCGCTGCCTAAGTTCGGCAACAATGCGTTCCGCCGCCTCGTAGGGGCAGTTGGCATGGGTGTTCATGAATGTGCGCCCCAGCAGTGAGACCACGCCCACCTCGACTCCTCCAGCCGCAGCAAAAATGCCATAGCCCCTGCCTGGCTGGAAGGAAGACACGTTGGCGGGGCGCAGAACATTGCCCAGACTTCCGATTTCATCGGGGAATTCCTTCTGGTCCCAGGTATGGTCACCGCCAGTGAACACATTCACGCCGGAGTTTGCCAGTTCCTTGACGCACTTGGCAGTGAAGCCGTTGCCGCCAGCCATGTTCTCGCCGTTGGCCACGCAGAAAGCGCAGCCATACTCATCCATAATGGGACGCGCCAGGGCATTGACGGCATCCCTGCCGCCTCCACCGACTATGTCGCCTATGAACAGAATATTCAGCATCACTTTATCACTACGCCGTTGCCGACAACCGCCTCGCCCTTCTCCAGGCTCTCAAGAATCCTGGAACTGGCAATGCCAAGTTCATGGCGCGTGGCGATGGTCTCGCCATTGTCCTGCAGGAACTTCTCGATTTGGTCGCGGTATTTCTCCCATATCTTGAAGCGGCGTATCTTCAAGGTGGCGGTCATGGTGCCGTCCTCCTGGCTGAACTGGGGCAGTATCAGCACTTCACGCGGGCGCTGGAACGCCGCCAGATGCGCCGTGCGCTCCTGCACCTCGGACTTTATCTTGGCGTGGATTTCCTCCTCGCTCATGCCCTTCACCATATCAGGATTCACATTCACGCACACATATACGCTCTTGCACTTCTCGCCTATCACCATCGCCTCGGTGATATAGGTGGACATCTTCACGGCGTCCTCCACATGTTCAGGATGCAGTTTTTCGCCGCCGAACATGACAATCATGTTACCCTGGCGCCCCTGTATGAAGAGGAAGCCTTCCTTGTCGCAGTACCCCATGTCGCCCGTATTGAGCCATCCGTCATCAAAGGTCTTTGCGCTGGCGTCGGTATGATTCCAATATCCCTTCATCACGCAGTCGCCCTTCACCATGAGGCGGCCTCTAACGTCCTTGCCCATCTTGCCTTCGTCGTCCTTGAAGGTATAGTCGCCACCGTATTCAGGGCGCAGCCACTGGAACACGCGCCCGCAGCTGCCCAGTCGATGGTCGGCATGCAGGTTTGCGCTAATCACGGGGCTTGTCTCCGTCAGGCCATAGCCCACAAGCACCGTCACTCCCAGGTACTTGTAGAAAATCTGCAATTCCAGATCCATGGGGGCGCCGCCGCAAACCACGAAACGCAACTTGCCGCCAAACGCGGCACGGAATTTCCTGAACACCAGCGGGTCATAGAAGCAGTAGTGCGTCAGCATTCGCAGCATGCCGCCATTCCACTTCGGGCCAGCGGTAAATATTCTCGATGCGTTGTAGATGGCCTTGTCGACCAGCGCCTTCTTCTTGGGCGGCAGTTCTGCCAGTTGCTTGTCTATGCGCATCTTGACAGCCTCCACCACGCGAGGCACGGCAATCATCAATGTAGGCTGGTACACGCCCAGGTTCTTCTGGAAGTCGCGTATGTCACGTGGAACACAGCAGACCGCGCCGCGCATGGCAACGCAAATTATCTCGCACACCAGAGCATAGCTGTGCCAGTAAGGCAGCAAGGAAATCAGGCTGTCACAGGTTCTGACCTCGAAGTTCTGCACTGCCCAGTACGCATTTGTCCAGACGTTCCTATGCGTCAGCATGACACCTTTTGGCATGCCAGTGTAACCACTTGTGTAGATGAGCACTGCGACTGCATCGCAGCCCATGTCGCGGGGCTTGATTTCATGCACAGTATCAGTGCCCCAGGGCATGTCGTCCAGGCAGATCACTGGCGTGTCGCCTGCGTTGCCCCGCACCTTGTTCTCGAAGGCCTTGTCCGCAATCACCAGTTTTGCGCCGCAGTCCTTGATGATGAAACTCATCTCTGGGTCACCCAAGGTCTCGCATACGGGCACTGCAATCGCCCCAAGGAACCATGCTGAATAGAAGAATGTGAAATGCTTGACCGTTTTCGGGGAGATCATCGCCACGCGGTCCCCTTCCCTGATGCCTTTTTCTGACAACAGTTTGCACCAGGCGGTAGTATCCCTGTAAACCTGGCCATAACTTATGTTGGTCAACTCACTTCCCTTGGCACAGGTTCTTAAAAAATCAGCCTTCGGCCTTTTCTGGAGCCATTCCTCGGCATACAAGCCCAAAGACTTCTTTATTTCCCAATCCCTATCAGACATTCACTCCTCCTTAGCTATAGAGGTAATTGCATAAAAAAAGCACCAGATATGCCATGAACCCTGTCAATTGCTTGACGTTTCCTGGCGCCTGATGCTTTTTGTTCTAAGGCTATTCACCTAATTGAGAAACGACTGCTCAGCCGTTTGCGGCCACTCTGGCCACCAGGCGGGACTTCTTCCTGTCCGCCTTGTTGCCATGAATAACACCAACCTTGGCAGCCTTGTCCAGTTCTGAGAAGCACTTTGACAGAGCAGTTGCAACGGCAAATGCCTTGTCTGTAGCCTTGCCTGCCTCTTTGGCAGCCTTTGTCTCCGCGGGGAAGAACTTGTCCAGGAAAGCCTGTACTTCGGCATCCTTGGCCTTCAGTATGTAATCAAGATTCGCTTCCGCAGTCTTCACGCGGGATTTGCGCATGCGGTTGATGAGCTGGCGCTTGACGCTCTGCCTTAATCTCTTTGCAGCAGATGAAATGTTGGGCATCTCTTTCTTTTTCCTCTTTTTTTAATCTATTTTTGTATTGGTAAAAAATTTTGGGGCATAATATGCCACGTTTGCCTCGTTTTTCAAATTCTCATGGGATATTTTCTCCAAAAAAATGTAATGGGTCAGCCAATGATATTGACCAGCACAAGCCCTGTGTGGACACAGAGCACCTCTGGCATGGCGTCAAAACAGGTACAGTGTTGCATCCAGAG
>JAFYGL010000761.1 GCA_017543165.1 Victivallales bacterium
CAGGGCTGAGCTTGTCGCCTGCCTTGGCAAACGTCCGCCAAAGCGCCCCAAGGGGGGATATGGCGACGCAATGGAGGAAGTCTCCTCATTCAACCAGAACCGCCTCAAGGAGGGCGGCGACTGGATCGTGCTTCCGCAGACGGTCATCGCATTCGCCCAGAACCGCTTTGCAACGGACGGGAAGCAGCTCTTCCTCGACGGCTGCCCAGGCCGCCTGGAGCTCTAGGCAGACTAATTTTAGGACGCGCCCAATCCTGCAAACATTCACTACCGCTTTCATTGAATCCTTGTCGTGACATTAAATATTCTTTCCGTGGGATACTTCTTATCGTAATTGCCATTATCAATATAATACAATAAAATATCAATATATGCATACTGGATTTAAGGGCACGGACTGTATATTTGAGAGACTTGCAGAAAGCCTTTTGCCTCATGGTCAATAGGCAGGACAATTCGGGAAGACTGGCATGGAAAAATAGAGGAGAGAAGGATATGGGCAGGCCATATTATTTTGGAATGACGGTTGACGACGTGGCGCTTGACGGCTGGTCAACGCCAGAGAATTTCGCGCATCTGGTGGATTTCTTCGTGGCGGAGAATGTCAAGGCGACATTCTTCGTGGTGCCGATAGACGAGGCAACGGACAAGCCCTTCTACACGCTGAGCGACAAATACGCACCCATAATCAGATATGGCAGTTCCGTGGGGCACTGCTTCGGGCAGCACGGTCTGCGCCATAACCGCTTCGAGCTTGGAATCCCGCCGATGATAGTGCTGGATCTGCCGCACGAGGTGGAAAACAAGAAATACGCTGCCGAAAACAAGGAGGCTCTTGAAAAGGAGCACAGCGTGGCGAATTGCAGGGAACGCCTCAGGCAGGGGCGCAAGGTGCTTGAGGATGCACTGGAAATGCCCTTCAGGGGCTTCCGCGCCCCTGCACTCCAGGAAAGCCCTGGAATGTTCCAGGCCCTCATTGAAGAAGGATACGCATTCGACAGCTCCAACCTCCTGCAGGAAACCATGTACGACTACTATATGGACAGGATGGACGCAGTCCCAAGGGACATCACAAGGGAGCGCTGGGAGGCCCTGCGCGCCAAATGTCCCATAATGCTGCCTCTCACCTGCGACTACACATGGTTCCTCGCTAAGGAGAAATACGAGCAGACAATGGCGCTTGCAAAGCATGACTTCCAGCAGGCGCTCCAGGCTGACATTCCATTCGTGACAGTCTGCCACGTTGACCCCGTTCACAACGGCGAAGGCATTCGCTTCCTCAAGGAGTTCTACGCATTTGCAAGGGAAACCGCCAGCAAGGCAGGACGGGAAATACAGTTCGAGTCACTGGAGCGCATCGCCGAAGAAATCAATGACGGAGCGGCAAAATGACAAAGCAGATAGTCAGCTTCGATTCCGATGATGTCGGAACCTACGGGGACGTGCTGACCAGCCGTCCAGCCAAACGCAAACCCATAGTTGGCCTTCTGGGGCTTGGCTACTTCGAATACTGGCGCATGTACCCTGCTCTTGAGGAGCAGGTGGCGTCGGACCTCGAAGGCGCACTTGCCCGCCTCAGGGAGGCCTTGCCAAACTGCGATGTCATCTACCCTGGCATGGTGGACACTTTGGACAAGGCGGAAGCAGCTGGCGAGCAGTTCCGTGCGCATCAGGTGGAGGCTCTGGTTGTCATTGCCGGCACATACCTGCCTGATTTCATCACCATGCACGCCATCAACAAGTGCGCAGCGCGTCCGCTGGTGATACTGTTCAACACTCAGACCGGCGACAATGTGAATCCAGATGACGACTACGTTGCGACAATGCGCAATTCAGCCCTTATTGCAATCACGCAGCTGTCTGGCAGCTTCCACAAGATGAAGCTGCCGTACAAGGTTGTCGTAGGTGAAATCAGCGACAAAGAGGCATATTCTCAAATCAGAACGGAAATCACAGCCGCGCATGCGGCAAGGCGCCTGTCGGCTTCCACCTACGGCATTGTCGGGCACGTGTTCCGCGGCATGTACGACCTTGAATTCGACAGGGCAAAGCTCAAGGGCTTCCTTGGGCCTGAAATCATGACAATCCAGGCGGAGCACCTGATTGAGCTGTGGCGCAAGGTCAATGAAGATGAAACTCAGGCAGAGGCAAACAGGCTGTTCAGCCGCTTCAAGAACCGCAATGTCCGTTTCGAGGATGCTGTAAAGTCCGTCCGCCTTGGACTGGCGATGCGCGCCCTCTACAAAAAATTCAATCTGGACGGGCTCTGCTTCCTAGGGCAGCACTACCTTGAGAAGATGACTGGCGCACCTGCGAGAATGGGCGCTTCGCTGCTTATGGAGCAGGATGCCTTCCCAGTCGCCTGCGAAGGAGACGTTGGCGGCCTGGCAATGATGGACTTGATGCGTGAATTCACTGGAAACATGCCCCTGCAGGCTGAATGGGGGCAGTTCGACATTGCCAACAACGCGCTCTTCCTTCTCGGACACGGCATAGGAACTCCCTCGCTGGCAAAATCCGACGCCGCGATTACGCTCACTGGTTCGCCTGAGGAATGGGGCTTCACTGGCGGCGGCCTGAACTACCAGCTCATCATGAAGCCTGGCCTTGTCACCTTCGGGCACGTGCTGAACTGCGGCGAAACCTACCGCATGCTAATCTGCAAAGGCGAGGCAATCGAATTCCCGACACTGCCCTGCAATGAACTGCACGCGATGGTAAGAATCGACAAGCCAGTCAGGCAGTTCATTTCCGAACTGATTACGGCTGGAGTGGCACACCATGCAATAGCGGTGCACGGCGACTGCGCCAGCGAACTTGAAGCAACGGCAAAGGCCATGAGA
>JAFYGL010000762.1 GCA_017543165.1 Victivallales bacterium
ACTATCATCAAAATGCGCTTCGATATGTTTGCATTGGCTTTGAAAACGTATTTCGCTGTATGTTCATACAGCTCAATCCGTTTTCTTCGCCACTGCAAAACATCTCATTGCGCATTTTGCGCTAGTTTTGAAATTACCTCTAAAAGATGATATATTGTGTTCCAAATGTTTCAAGGGCATCTGGTATTTCATTTTACAATGGCTTCCAATCTGGAAATATTCTCTGAAAAATTGAATACGATTCTCAAGGAGGAATTCAAAGGGCTGTACTTCTCGCTGCCTATTTCCTCTCCAGCGAAGAATATGCTTTCGCCCCGTCTGGTATATATCGAGGAAGGTATGCCTTATATTCAAATGGGAAGGGAAGGGTGTGCGGAGAACAAGGAAATCCAGGCGGGAGCATTGTTATACGCTGTGCCGAACGCGCCAAGCGGGCTTTCTTCCGCAAGCGTCAAATGCCGCACATTCGCCTTGAATTTCGAGCCGAAGGGGCTTCGCGTTGTCTCATACACATTCCGTGGTGACAATATGCCTCCAGACATCATATACTGTGATAAATTGTCTGGCGTGCCTTCTGTCGCATGGATGATGCTGGACACGCTAAACCGTCTGGCGTTCGAACCAGAATATTCCGATTGCGCATCGACCATTGTCCGTGCCCTGTTTCAAATGGCATTGCATGTCATTGAAAATGCCGAGAAAACAACAAACCTCAGAAAATCCCAGGCGTCCTGGCTGAAAATATCCAATTACATCGAGGCCAATTTAAAGGAGGAGCTTTCCCGCAGAAGCATTGCTGCCAGATTCAAGATAAACCAATGCTATCTGAGTTCGCTCTGCCATAAGATGACTGGAAGCACATTTGTGGAATTCGTGAGGGACAAGAGGCTGGCAAAGGCTATGCTGTTGCTGGAACTTGAACTGTCTCTTGATGAAATATCGGAGGCTTGCGGCTACAGGTACACCAGCTACTTTATTCGCCAGTTCAAGGAAAAATACGGTCTTCCGCCTGGAACTTTCCGCTTGCAGAGAATGAATATCAAGGCGAATATTGTGCAGTAATCATAAATTGCTGTGGTATGTGGAATGTGGGGGCTAGGTGCGCGAAAGTCAATTTAGGCGTGCCCGCAGTCCACAGTCCACATTAAGTATTCAGCGTCCCTGCCTTGGATTTACCAAGTAAGGCCGTCATCCCAGTTATAGCCGCAGAGAGTGATTCTGGCGTGGCGGTTTATGCTATAAGGCGAGCCGTTTACAGTTATGGAGCCTGGACTTGCCATTCCGAAGAAATGTTGCCAGTTTCTTGGTTCGACATGGCCGTCGATATACTGGCAGTTTGCCCTGCCAGAGGGAACATCTCCGTTCTTGTCTGTCAAGCCATAAAATCCTTGGCCAGAGCCAGAGCGTCCTGCATCAGCGCCGCCATGGCGAAAAAGCACCTCGCCGTAGCAGTACATTGCCCAGGAGGCGGTGTACAGAGCGTTGTCCGCAGCATACATCACATCGGAGGCGTTTGTCACGTTGTTGAGTGTGTGCGCCTTGCGTACGCCGTTAATTGCACGCCAGCCAATGATGACCTCGTTGAAGCAATATGACCAGCCTTCTCCCTGGTCGGAGCTTGGGCAGAAGAATGTGCCCTTGTTTACTTTTTTGCCGTAGTATTCGCAGCCATAGCCAGTATAGTATTGGCTTTTTGTTCCATACCAGTCTGTACCTGACAGCACTGTGAGCGGTGAGAAATAGCAGCCATTCCAGCCGCCAGTGTAAGCCGTGGACTGCGCGTAGTTTGCGGCGCAGATCCAGTCGTCGTTTTCATTGGCGTACAATGCCTGCGCCAGGCCGATGGTCTTGAGGTTGTTGGTGCAGGAAATGCTGCGCGCCTTTTCCCGCGCCTTGCTCAATGCGGGCAGCAGCATCGCCGCCAGAATTGCAATGATGGCAATTACAACAAGCAGTTCAATCAAAGTGAAGTCTTTTTTCATGGTGCAGTTTCCTTAGCTATTACAATTTTTCAATTAAAAGCATGCCGTAGCTGTATTTGGGAATGTCCAGTTCAGGCTTGTCGATTTCCTTTCCTGAACGTATGTCGGTGAAACGACATTTGCCGTATTTGAGTGCAGTCACATCAAAAGCCGCCTTGACTGGCTTGTCAAGAAGGTTTCCGATGAGGACCAGCGCCTTTTTGTCTGGCCGAATGACCTGTGTGGTCCTGATGCCTGGCTGATTGCAGGTGACGGGCTGCTTCTCCTGGCTGTAGAACAGTATGGTCTTGTTTGCGGGGCGCCCATAGCCGAAATCAAACACATAGTCCCTCCACAGCTTGTAGTTCACATCCTTGGCGATGACGCCCTGGTCCGTATGATTGAGCAGACCATACGCAAAGGAGTGCGCGACAAGCGTCTCGGCTATGTCATGGCCAGTGAGTGTTTTTGTCTTGTGGGTGGAGACGATGCAGCGCGGTATGGTGCCAGACTGCGTGCCAGCGGTCTCCGCCATTACGAAGCCCTCTGGGAAACGCCGCTGGTATTCGTTGCCCCTGGAGCTGCGCTCCCAGGTGATGGTTGTGCTGCAGAATGCGGTCACTGGGACGCATTGGCAGTTCGTGTCGTGGAGTTCGACCCATGGATAGCCCATGAATGTCTTGCCTTCCTTGTACAGCATTATCGCGGTGCGCCTGGTGAGTTCGCGCCAGCTGAACAGGCTGTTTGCGGTCTTGATGCCAGGCGAGGCAATCTGGAGCATGTTGCCATTGTGCAGATTCGGCACCTTGCCTGTGGTGGCTCTGAACGCGCCAGAAACTGTGGTGTTGAAGCCGCCGCCCAGGGGGAAGCAGTCGAAGTTCATGCCGTCAAAGCCACGGGCGACCTGGCTCTTCATGAACCAGAGCAATTTGTCCGTGTAGGCCTTGTTGTGGGTGCAGGTGTATTCATTCACGGCGTCGTCTGCGGGATAGTCCCATGGTAGCCATTCCGCCTTGTACATTTCCGCTTCAGGCCAGCGGCATGAATACAATGTGGGGTCGTTGTACATAATGAACATGTCAACGCCGATGCGGCGCTTGTCCCTCAGGCTTCTAACAAGGGGACCCAAAGTCACAGTGGGCATGTTCTTGCGCAGCCAGTCCTTGTGCTTTGCCATGAACTGCTCTGCGAAAGCCAGGCGTTCCTTGTCCGGAACAGGCTTGCCTCTGTGCGCAAACACGAAGTCCAGATATGAATCATCGTTGTTGATGAGTTGCCCAGGCGGGAACATCAAGTTGTTGACGCGGCTTCCGCTGACATTCATGGAGGCCCAGATGGCGCCTTTCGGCGGTGGATAGTTGTACATGTAGTCGCCGATGGCGCGGATGCCTTCCGCCTGTGGCTTGACGGGCGTGGGCTCGAAGCCGAAGGTGTAGGTGACTGGCTCCTGCCAGAACGTGCTCTTGTTCACGATGATGTAGTTGCAGGTGATTGTATTTCCCTTTCTTGCGACGGTCACATTGCCCTTGTCCGCCTGTAGGCTGAAATGCCGTTGCAGGTCGTTGATGAGGCAGAAGCCCTTGTAGATGCCGCCGAACCAGAAATACATCGTGGGGCTGCCCTTCGGGAAAGCCAGGCCCTTGAGCTGGAGTTCGCCTTCTCCCTGGGGAATTGTCAAGTCAGGCGCGTCACCGCTTCTTGCGCCTGAATGGCAAGAGGAGGAGTAGTACTTTACCACATCGTCGCGCAGGGGCATTTCCAGCCTGAAGTCATTGACGCGCAGGAGGCCCTTGGGCGCCAGTTTAATGCTTGCCTTGCAGAAGCCGTCGAAGTCGTATTCCTGTGTTATGGTCATTGTCGCCTCGTCATTGGAGGTCTCGGTTTCATATACGACCTTGTCCTTTTCGCTGGAAATCAATTTGCACTTTGCGTTGCCGAAGGGTTTTCCGTTGAGCAGGAAGCGTATGGGCGCCGCCAGGATGTTCTCCCTCTTTGAGGAGAGGAAGTCCTGTGCGAACACCATGTCCCAGAGTTCGCCTCCAATGCGGTAGCCCGTCATCAGCGCATGGATTTCCTTGCTGCCCTTCTTGACCTGGAGCGGCTTGAAAGGCGGGATGATTACGCGGTCGCAGCCGATGGTGTTGCCCTGCCATGGGAATTTGGCGACTTCAAAAGTGCGTGTCTGCGTGTAGTCGTTGCCGTTTGCGTCAGTGGCGGTCATTGTGACAAAATACTTGCCAAGAGGCAGGTTGGGGAGATATGTCTCCTCCTCGAAGTCCTTTATCGGGCGGCCAAAGTCAGAGTGCCTGTAGCTTTTCAGCACCTTGCCTTTCTCGTCCTTGACCTCGACCACTGCCTTCATGCAGGGAAGCGCATTGGAGAATACGCCCGCCACCTTCAACTTGTTGCCGTAGCTGGGATAGAATGCGGAGCACACGTATGGAAGGCCCTTGGTGTCCTTGTATATGGTCTGCCTTGCCTTGCCCAAATCCCAGTACATTCTGCGGCGGTAGTAGAGGGTGCTTGTCTTCTTGTCCTGGAAATGTGAATAGATCTGGCGCGTGCCTACGAACTGCGCCATCAGGTACAAATCCACGATGCCAGTCTTGCCTGGCTCAATGGTGAGCTGCCTTGGCTCCAGGCTGATTCGCCTGGCGTCGCCAACCTGCTCCATGTTTATCATATCCAAGGTGGGCGGGCTGCTGAATGCATGGACTTCCGAACTGGACTTGATTTCGATTGGCTTGTCGCCTGGGTTTTCTATCCTGTTGGTCCAGGTGTAGTTGTAGCTGGCCCTGTAGGCGGAATGGCCGAAACCATCAAAACTGACGGCTGGCGCGGCGCTGTCAGGAATGAATGTGCCCAGTTCATCATTTTGGGCCGCATTATGCCAGCAGCCTGTTTCAGGCATGTTGGACCAGTTGCGCTTCATCTGCAAGCCCCATGCCTTGCCATCCTCGATGGCGGCGATGCCGAATGCCTTGAGTGGAATGGCCATCTCCACGGTCCAGCATTTGCGTAGATAACTGGTGAGCGTGTCCGCATAGAAGTCGTTTGCGATTCTGGCGCCTTCGGGGAGGCTTCCCTTGCCCAGGCTGTCAACCTTGATTGCCACTGGCTTTTCCGCGCCAGGGGGCAGCAGTATCAACTCCACCGTGTCATTGTCGTCCAGTTGCTGTGGCGGTATTGGTATTTCGCTGGTGCTGGCGAAGTAGATGAAGTCCTTGTCATAGCCGATGCGGAAATTGCTTTCGCGGTATGTCATCATGCCGGTTTTGGGGCAGATGCCGCCGAATGTGGTGGAGGCATGGTCCCATTCGCCGATGGCGATTCTGCCGTCGATAGCGGGCGGGGCGGGCATTTTGCAAAGGCGCGTCAATGTCTTGTCCGACAGCGAGTATCCCATTGCCAGCAGCGAACTTGCCAGCAGTAAAAACAGTGTCTTCTTCATGTATTCACCTCCTCTATTCGATTATAAGGCGGAGATTGCGAAGCTGCACTTTCTGCTCCTTGGGGCCGTAGTAGATTACGCAGGGGAAGAAGTATTCCGCGTTTGCAGGCAGTTCAATTGCCCCGCCAATCTGCTTCCATTCCTTTTTGGGGAACACGTTTTCAATTGTCTTGTAGAAGCCACTTCCCTTGTGGAGGCGCACATTCGTGCCAGCGGGGAACTCTTCGTAGATGTTCTTCTCAAAGGTAACCTTGAGGTTGTCGCCGAGTTCCTCGATGTTCTGGATTTTCGTGGAATACTTCATGTTGGGCAAATCGCTGAAGTCCTTCTTTGCGTTGAAGGCAACTGCGCCATAGCCCTTTTTGTAGAGTTCAAGCCAGGC
>JAFYGL010000763.1 GCA_017543165.1 Victivallales bacterium
CCCTCTTTGTGTTAAGATTCTATGTACGGCAAGTTGCTCCGCGCGGCCATTGGCCGCGCGTCAGGACGAGATGTTTCCATAAGGTATTTGCCTTGCATATCTAGGCGTCGTGACGCCTTATGCCAGGTATTCCCAGTCCACCTTGGCTGTGACGGCGTTGCCTGCCTCGTCGGTGAATGTGACTTGGCCCTTGGCGAAGTCCGCGGATTTGACCTTGCCGAAGTTGGCTGGTATTCTGACTACGCCCTGGATGTGGCGCACCGTGAATGGCTTGTCCGCCTGGAATGTGCCGCAGGTCTTCCAGCCCTTCTTGGTGAGTTCGTTTTCCTCGATGGAGGGCTTCCATCCGTCAGCGAAGTATGAGCATGTCTCCTCGATGGCGAAGCATCGTGCGAGGCCGTTCCACGGGAATTCATAGCGTCCTGAGTTGGACACCCAGATTGTGGTGGATGGCAGTTCGTCCGCATTCTTCAGCGAGTAGTAGAGATAGCCGTTGTCAGGATATGCGGCGCATGCCCATGCTGGCTTGTCTGCGGGCTTCTTCAGCAGCGCGAAAAGGTCGGCATAGCCCACTGGTGTGGGATATGTGGAGAAGTCGCAGGTGTCGGGCTTCTTGAAGATGGTTGGAATTGCCTCCACCTTGTCGAATACCGCGCCTGAAGCGAGATACTGGTATTCCCAGCCTTCTGGGTTTGAGAAAAGCGAGGTTGGCGTCATGCCCAAGTCAAACTTGCCGCAGGAGAAGTACATCTTTTCGCTGGGTTCTGGCATGCGCAGGATGGTATGGTGCCCGTATGGCATTTTGCCGTCAAGACCAGTGACAGTGTGTTTCACGTAGAGGACGGACTGCCCCTCGTGCATTTCAAAGTGCTTCACCACGTGTGCGGGGCGTATTTTGCCGTCCAGTTCAAACTCGAAGATTGCCTTGCCGTCTTCTTCAGCGGCCTTGGTCTGTTTCCAGTTGCATGCGCTTGTTTCGCCGTGGCACTGGTACTGTGCGCCGTCCACAGGGTCCGCATTGCCGCCAAAGGGGAGGCAGAAGAAGTCGCCGCGGAGGTATTGGAGCAGAGGTATGCTTGAGAGGTCCGCCTTCTCATCCTGCCAGAGGTTGAGGAAATATGGCTGTATCGGCTTGTCCGAGCCAGCGAAGAATGTGACTGGGGCATGCTGCCCGCCCAGTTCTGTGATGAAAAGTTCTATGTCCCCAGCGTTCAGCTGCCAGCCAGCCGCATTGTGGTTTTCGCTCCTTTTGATTGTCGCCTTCATTTGTTTGCTCCTGTGTTTTTAGTTTTAGGTAAGCCTGTCTTGAAAAAACAAACAGTGGTAAGATAACTTCCCACTTGGCACAATCAAATTTTTCTGGGTGAAAAATGACGCCATTTTCCATTAGAGCGGCAATAGTTCACCTCCCTCTTGCAGCAGTGATGAAGGGACGAAGGGACGAGAGACGAAATATGCAAAGAAAACAATGCTTGTTACTTTCGTCCCTTCGTCACTTCGTCCTTTCGTCCTTTCGTCCCTTCGTCCCTTCGTCCCTTCGTCCCTTCGTCCCTGTAAGGGGGGGGGAATAATCGTTTACCAGGGACAGAGCCAAAATTTAAGGCTTAATAGCATTTGTAATTATTCTTCATACAAATATAATAATGCACTTGCATGATTGGCTTTGGTATATACTACCCCATCCGAAAACAAGTGAATGTCACAATCATTGTCAAATAACAAAAAGTGAGGTGTTTATGAAAAAGTTGTATTTTTTGGCTGCTGCGGCGCTGATGTTTCTGGGCATTGGCTGTGTGCACAATCCTGTTCCGCCCATTGACGCGCGGGTGACGCTTGCGCCAGGGCTTGGCTCAAGCATCCACGTGACCAGTGTGCGCTGCACGCGGAACCAGGCAGGCTACTGCCTGTTCCAGGCGAATGTGGTTAACAATTCCAGGAAAATGGCGCGGGTGGAATACAAGGTGCAGTGGCTGGATGAAACGGGGATGGAGATAGAATCCGTGACCAGCACATGGCAGAACGTGGCTGTCCAGCCAGGAGAAATCAAGGGGCTTGGCGCGGTTGCGGCAGGAAAGGAGGCCGTGGATTTCAGGTTCTATGTAAGGCCGTTTAGGCGTTGATTGCAACAAGGAGGAGAATCACCATGCATAAAAAGATTTATATGATTTTTGCCGCTCTTTTAGTATTGGTCCTGTCGGGATGTACTACGCCCGGGACTACGATTCTGGCCTCTGGCGAGACTGCCAAAACCGTGGCGGGCATCAATATGGATGATGTGGACTATGCTGTGGCGCAGGCAATCCAGTCTCTTTTGAAATATGACCGTATAAAACTGCTGCCTGGCGGCACTAGGGCGGTCACCGTGGTGCCGAATACAATAATCGACACCACGGGACGCGGCAATGGCGCGGATGCCCTTTCGGATGAAATCACCGTGAGACTTCAGTCTGAACTTACGAACTGCGGCAAAATACTGGTTTACGATCCAGAGGCTGCGCAGTATGCGACACAGGCACCTGAAGTGCAGTATGTGCTGGCAAGCATTCTGCGCTCCAGGAATGTCACACAGGACAATGGTCTGGTACAGATTGAGTATTCCCTTAACCTGAAGTTGATTGACAAGGCAAGCGGGACACAGTATTGGCAGAAGAGCGTTCCTATCCGCAAGGTAACCACAAGAAGCAGGGCATTGAGCAATTGAGAGCCAGCCGCTCCAGTGCAGAAGGAGGATTCTGGCATCCGCAAGGGACGCGTGTACGACTTCTGATTCAATCTACTAATGGGAGACATGGATATGAAAACATGTAAAATGACATTTTTGCTGGCAATCCTGCTGGGCGGTTTTCTTCTGGCGGAAAGCAACATAGTCACAAAGCAGGTCACAGGCACTGGCCGCAGCTTCAAGGCCGCCCTGCACGAGGCGCTCATAATGGCCGTGGAACAGAACTGCGGCATGACCATCGACGCCACACAGCACACGATGCTGAATGAAAGCGAAGTCAGCATTTCCAACTCCAAACTTGGCGAGGAGGACAAACTGCGCATTTCCGACATGGTCAGGGCCGATATGAAGAAGTGGTGCAAGGGGCGCATTGCAGGCTACACCGTTCTTTCGGACAACTATGACGAGAAGACGCAGCAGTACACTGTGCAGCTTGATGTGCAGATGTACGGGCGCTACATTGTCGGCAACGACCCAAATATACTGAGGCGCATGGTAGTGGCCCCCTTCGGGAGCAATGTCTCCAGCATCTCATTCATGGGGGTGCAGTCCTCCACGGCGCCCTGGATAGAGAAACTGGCGGAGAAACTGAATGTGCATCTCACCCAGACCAGGAAGTTCACCATGCTGGACAGGACATTTGACACCGAGATGAAGAACGAGCTTGACCGCGCCAATGACGTCAATGCCTCCGCCTCTGATTTTGCCGTGCGCCTGAATCAGAAGCTGGCGACAGATTATCTTGTGGTCGGCAAGGTTAGTTTCAGGAACGTGGGCCAGCTTCAGCTTGACCCGTACACCAGGCAGCATCTTCCAAACCAGGATTTGACAATGGCTGAAATCAACTACCGTGTCCTGCTGGCGGCAACTGGACAGCTTAAATGGACAAATAGCTTCAAGGTGAATGCCATGAGCGCAATCAGTTCCGCGACGGGTTCCTTGTCGATTGAGGATATACTGTCGGATACAGCCGAACTTGCCGCAACGCAGATTTCAGATGAAATACTTTCCTCGATACTTCCATTTGAAGTAGTGGCGGTGACGGCGGGCAACACCATTGTCATTGGCGAGGGCGGCAAATCCCTTGCAGTGGGTGAACAGCTTGTTGTTTACAAATTGGGCAAGGTGCCCACCGACACAAGGACTGGCGCGCCATTGGACGAAATAGAGGAAGAGGTGGGCCTTGTGGAAATCACACGCGTGACAGAGAAGCAGAGCTACGCAAAGTTGCTCAACGGCAAGGCAAGAGTGGGCTACCGCCTTCGCAGGCCAGCGCAGGCAAAGCAGGAGTTCGCACCTGTTCAAGTTCCAACGACCCTGCAGAACAATGCCAACGGCAGCGTGGTCGCACCGTTCTGACAATTTTGTTGGCGTGGGTAGCCAGCGCGTCCCGCGCTGGGGTTGTGGGTAGCCAACCGTACAGGTTGAAAAGTTTCAAATCAAACTGTGAGAAGAAGATTATGTTCAGGAAATGCATTTTTACTGTTTTATGTGTCTGCGGCATTCTGGCAGCGCAGCCAGTTTCACTTCAACTGGGCGGTGGCGTGGCTAATGAAGGTGTCGCGCCTGGCAAACCAGACACTCGCATAGACTACTCCCCAAGAAGTGACGAAAATGGCTATGGCTACCGCGGATATACTGTCCCTGTGGGATTTACATTTCTTCCCTGGGCAGTGCCAAACCAGGAGAGCTATGCGAATGGCCTGCGTCTGAACTTTGGATGGGGCGGCTATAAGGAAACTAAAGGACTGGATCTGGGGCTTTTCTCGGCGGGAGAGGAGCATGGCATTCTGGGAATAAACGTGTTTGGGCACTACAGCGAGAACAATGCGCACGGCTGCGAAATCGGACTGGTGAACGTGACAGGCGACACCATGACTGGTCTGCAAGTGGGTCTGGTCGATTATGCCGATGCCCTGTATGGCGGTCAAATAGGATTGATCAACATCAGCGAGAACAATTCGTACGGCTGCGAAATCGGGCTGGCGAACGTGACAGGCGGCACCATGGTTGGTCTTCAGTTGGGGCTGGTCAATTATGCCGACACTCTGTACGGTGTGCAAATAGGATTGATCAACATCGCAAGAACGCAATGGTGCGTTCCAATTATAAATATTTGCTGGTAATGGCAATATGAAAAGAAGCACAGCAAGGTATTTATCGATTATTATCGTGTCCCTTGCTCTGGCAGGATGCGTGGTGCCCCAGAATGAATACAACAAGCGCATTGCCATCGGAGCATACGGCGAGGCCACCAAAATCGCGTTGAAGGAGGCGGAGAAGAGGAATGGCGATGAACTTCTTTGGCGCCTCCAGGCTGGTTCGGCGGCCTCATACGCAGGGGAAATGGAGGAAAGCATACGCCAGTTTGACCTGGCAGAGGACATATTCCTGAAAAACGACCAGAAATCTGTCTTTGACAAGGGCGCCAGCGCCACAGGAGCCATGCTTGTCAACGACCTGGTATTCGACTACAATGGCATGGGGCTTGACCGCACTTTCTGCTGCCTGTACAAGGCAATAGACTTTGCGGCTCAAGGCAAAATGAACGCCGCCCGCACTGAATTGAATAGGGCGGCGCAGCATCAGGAAAACTGGGTATATGAAAGGAAAAAGGATGTGGAGGCCGCCTACAACAAACTGAACAAGGAAGGCAAGGCCGCCGCCAAGGAACAGAAAATTGACGGCATATACAGTCCACAGAAAGTTGAAGGCATAGCCTCAGACAGCCGCATGGTGGAACTGATTAAGGGACAGACTGGCATTGACTACAATGCTTGCGGCAACTTGGAACAACTCTCCGCCTTGAATTACACCAGTATCTACCTTGCGCATCTATGCGGAATTTTCCGCTGGCTGAACAAGGACGGCGGCAGAAACTTCTTGAAGGATGCTGCCATGCTTGCACCCCAGAACCAGTTGCTGGCAGAGGACTTCGGCAATGCGAATGCGGGCATGGGTCCTGGCAAAAATGTATGGATATACGTGGAGGACGGCCTTTGCTGCTACAGGCAGCAATTCACTCTGGTTTTCCCCACGTATCTTCTGCCATTCAATGGAGTAGTTTTATTTCCCGCATCGATTTCGCTTCCTTTGCTGAGGGAGCACCCGCCAGCTGCCGAACAGTATTATGTGGAAGCATCGGGCGACTCCCGTCAAATGCTGTTCCTGGAAAACATAGACAGACTGGTTCGCACGGAATACGGCATTTTCATGCGTGGCGCCGTACCTCGCGAGATTACCCGCATAATCATGCGTGTGAGCAGCCAGGTTGCCTTGGAAATAGCGGCACGGAATACCCGTGATGAGAACACCAGGCTAGCTTTGTACCTTACACAACTGGGTATCGGCATATTTGGAATCGCCGTTTCGAAGGCGGACACACGCTCATGGCAGGCATTGCCCAAAAACATCCATGTGCAAAAAGTCCCCTGCCCTGCCGATGGGAAAATCCGCATAAAGGCTGGCAACATGCAGACGGTTGAAGTGGAAGTGCCGCAAGAATGCCCCTCCGTCATTTGGATAAGGCGTCCAACTGCATTTGCCCCCCCCTGCGTAAAGGTCATAACCTTCAAGTAGGTGATTGCAGGGACAAAAGGGACAAAAGGGACGAAAGGGACGAAGGAACGAAAATAACAAGCATTGTTTTCTTTTCATTTTTCGTCCCTTTCGTCCCTTTCGTCCCTTTCGTCCATGCAAGGGAGTAACTGATTACAAAAGTTATGGGACAGCTGTAACAAAAACTGCCCCGTCAATTTGCAAAAGCGTATTTGGCAATTACTCTATGGAGTTTTTATTCCAGACTGTTAAATAAATAATGAAAAAGCGCATTGTAATAACGGGTGCTGGCGTCACCAGCGCATTGGGCAATACTCGGCAGGATTTGTTCGAGGCGTTGCTGGCGGGCAGGACAGCAGTGCATCCGATGCCTGAATGGCGGGAACGCATGCAGAACGCCACCTCTGTTGTGGCTGCTCCTGTGGACTTGCCTGAGGCGACCGCGAAGACCATCAGCAGGCACTACCGCCGCTCCATGGGGCCAGCCGCCTTGTATGCGGCATTGGCGGCGAAATCGGCAGTTGCCGAATCGGGCCTTACCCCTGAACAACTGGGCAATGGCCGCACAGGATGCATCGCCAGTTCATCGCTGGGCTCATCCACGGAAATCGAGGCCGTGGCACGCGCAATTTTCCTGGGCGGCAACTTTTTCGACTTGCCTGCCTGCCAGTTCTTCAAGATGGTGTCCCATTCCTCCGCTTTCAATGTGGCGAATCTGATGGGCATAAACGGCGTGCAGTTATCGCCCTGCTCGGCATGCGCCTCGTCCTTGCAGTCCGTGGGCCTTGCCTACGAACAACTTCTTCTTGGAAAGCAGGATGCCTTCCTGGCGGGTGGCAGCGACGAGGCAACACCCATTGTTTTGGATTCATTCAGGCTGCTCCATGCATTGGCTGAAGACAAAGACATGACGCCCGAACAAATGTCGCGTCCATTTGATGCACGTCGCAGCGGCCTTGTATGCGGGGATGGCGCCGCAATACTGGCTGTGGAGACATTGGAGCACGCCCAGGCCAGAGGCGCAAGGCCAATGGCGGAGATTTTGGGATACGCGACGAACTGCACAGGTGCGCAAATCAGCCAGTCGGATTCCGCTTCCATAAGGCGCTGCATTGAAATGGCATTGGAAGACGCGGGCATTGCGCCGCAGGATGTGGACTACGTCTCAGCCCATGCAACTGGCACGCCTAATGGGGACAGCGAGGAGGCCAAGGCGATATTCGCCGTGTTTGGAGACAAGACGCCCGTATCTTCCCTAAAGGGGCAGCTTGGACACACGCTTGGTGCCTCTGGCGCCCTGGAATTGACGGTGATTCTGGAAATGATGCAAAGGGGAATCATACTGCCGAACCATAATCTTGAGCAGATTGCAGATGATTGCATTGGACCAGACTTTGTGAGGGAGCCCCGTCAGGGCAAGGTGAATGTTGTGCTTAAGAACTGCATCGCCTTTGGTGGAGTGAATGTATCCCTGGTGTTGGGGAAAATTGACTAGCAAAGCAAATATTGTAAAAAACATGACCGAGGAAAAACTCAAAGAGAAGATCAACCAGGTGTTCATTGAGAAATTTGAGATAGAGCCTGAGAAACTGACGCCAGAGAAGCGCATATTCGAGGATTTGGAACTGGACAGCCTGGATATCGTGGATCTGGTGACTGGGCTTCAGCATACATTCGGCATATCCTTGCGCGACAACAAGGAACTCTTGCAGATCCGCACGCTGGGTGACATATATGCCTTGTTTGCAAAGCTGCTTGAAGAACATCCCGAAATAGCCGCCAAGTTTGAAAAACAATAAAACATTGACAATACAGTGTACTCCACTTTGGTATATATTGCGCTGGCGACCAGCATAGCGCTATATTCGGCACTGCTTTTCATCCCATATTTATTCGTGCTGATGCTGCCGCCTAGGAAAAGAGGGCATTATATGCGGCGCATTACCCTGTGGCTTGGGAAGGTGGCATTGTGTTTTGGCTTCGGACCGTTCGTCCACATAAACTACATCGACACCTGCCCCGAGCATGACGAGACTGGCATCTATGTCTGCAACCACCGCTCCGCCACGGACGCATTCCTGATGGCCGTGTTCGGCAAGGAGGCTGTTCAGGTAGTAAATGGCTGGCCCATGAAACTGCCATTCTTCGGCTTCAACGCAAAAATGTCGGAATACATAGATTCCACACGGGTGTCTTTGGAGGAATACAAGGACACTGTCAGGGATTTGACAAGCCGAAATGTCTCGGTTATTGCGTTTCCAGAAGAGCACCGCTCTGGCTCAAATAACATAGGTTGCTTCCACAGCTGCATTTTCCGCTTCGCCATGGAACTGCAATTGCCTGTGTATCCCGTGTGCATCGCAGGAAACGAAAACTTCCCAGACAAGGCATTCCGCTTCCATAGAACCAAGGAAATACAGATACGGCGACTGGCATCGATCATGCCAGAACAGTACAAGGATTTCCCAAGCGCGTACGTCTTCAAGAAGCGTGTGCAGAAAATAATAGCCGATGTATGTGATGAAATGGACAGACAGATAAAAAACTGACATCATTTAAGACAATGCCATCATTCATTCTCAAAGAAGACCTCTCATTTCAGCCGCCAGAGGTGATTCGGGCCAGGCAGGAGGAACTGTTGAACCAGCAGATACGCTACTGCCGCGAAAAGTCACCTTTCTACAAGAAACAACTGGCCTCCTTCCCAGACAAGCACTACACACTGGAGGACCTGAAGGATTTCCCGCTCACCAGCAAGCACGACCTGCACCTGCACAACGACGACTTCATCGCGGCCTCTCAACGGGACATAGCGGACATCGTGTTCACCAGCGGCACCACAGGAAAGCCATGCAGAATCGCCTACACCCTCAGCGATTTGCAGCGTCTCGCATATTCGGACGCCACGGGCTTCCGCGCCACAGGCATGACGCCTGACGACATTGCACTCATAACATGCACCTTGGACCGCTGCTTCATCGCGGGGCTTGCGTATTCCATGGGCACGGTGAAACTGGGCGGCGCAATCATACGCAACGGCCTCAACACGCTGGAAAGCCATGCGGACATAATCCAGAACAATCCAGTCACCGCCATTGTGGGCGTACCTTCTTTTCTCGCCAAGCTGGGGCAGTTCCTGGCGGACAATGGCGTGGACTACAGCAAGATAAAGCACATCCTCTGCATCGGCGAACCTCTGTACAACAAGGACATGAGCAGGACACCGCTGGCAATGAAGCTGGAGGGCTTCTGGCCAGGCTGCGTGTATTCCACTTATGCCTCATCCGAGATGGTGACCTCATTCACGGAATGCTCCACACGCAGGGGCGGCCATCCTGCGGCTGACTTGTGCATCGTGGAGATTGTTGACGAGGCTGGGAATCCACTCCCACCAGGTGAAACAGGCGAAGTCGTTGTGACGCCATTGCAGGTGGAAGGAATGCCGTTGATACGCTTCAGGACAGGCGACCTGAGCTTCCTTATCCCAGAGCCATGCCCCTGCGGTAGGCACAACATGCGCCTGGGGCCGATTTTCGCCCGCAAAGCCCAGATGCTGAAAATCAAGGGAACCACGCTTTACCCCGCCAACTTCTTCGATGTGCTTGACCAGATAGACGGAGTGGACAACTACTACATGGAAGTGTCAGGCACTGGCTTGTCCGACGAAGTGGATTTGTATGTATCCTTCAGGTCTGGCGACATGGAGAGCAACCATGTGAAGGAAAAACTGCTGGCCAGGACCAGGGTGGGCGTGCGCCTGCACACGGTCGCCCCTGAAGCGGCGCACAAGAAGGTGTTCGGCTCAACCAGGAAGCCCTTGCGCTTCTTTGACCTGCGCTGATGCAGAGGCTGGGGGCGACTGCGGCAGTCTTGGCGTCCATGTGGGCGTTCGGTGCGCCTGCATCGCCCTTGGCGCCCACATGGACGCCAAGGCTACGCCCAACTCCAGGTTGGCCAACCTGCGCCATTACCAACAGACAAAAAAATACCAGTTGCTCAACCTGAGTGGGCGCCACTTTGGCGCCCACATGGACGCCGAGGATGCGCCTAAATCTACTGATGCAAGACCAGATTCCAGCCAGAGACAAGATACCCCACAGAGCTCCCATAGCCATGGTGGACAGCATTTTGACGAAGTGTCTGCCTGATGTGGAGGTCAGTGCCGTCATACATGAGGACAACTGCTTTCTCAACAGCGAGGGGCTTTTGGACAGGGCCTGCATACCCGAACTGGTGTCCCAGGCGGCAGCGGCGGTCAACACCTGCCGCAACCAGGGGCAATGCCGTTCAGGGATGCTGGCCTTGGGGCATGAGATAAAGGTGTTCAGCGACATACGCGTCAATGACGAGATAATAATATCTGGAAAGGACGAGAATCCAATGGACAACTGGTATGTATTGACGTTTGCAATTCGCCGCGGCGTTGCAGGTGAAATATGCGCGGAAGGAGAGGTGAGTATATGCGTATTTTGATTTTTGCACTTTGTCTGATTGCAGGTTTTTGCATCAGTGACGATGCAGCATGGGAACGTGTGCCTGGAATGCTCAAGCCCATAAAAGGCAAGTTGGAGGCGGATTTTGCCCTTGTCAGGCATTTCAAGGACATGGACTATGACATGCCAGGCAACGGCTCCATGAGCTTCACACCTGGTAGCGAGCTGGTGTTCCGTACGGAGAAGCCCATGAAAGCGGTGTTCACATTAAGTCCGACCCAAGCGACGGTGAATGACGGGGAGGCAGGCAAGACCACTACAATAAAGTCCGAGCAGCAGCCTTGGATAAAGCAGATATTCCAGTTGCAGGACAGTTGGTTCAAGGGCGACGTCAGTGGATTGAAGGCGGAATTTGATGTGAGCATCCAGGACGAGAATACCCTGCTTTTCACGCCAAAAAATCCGAAAGTGCTTGCATTTGCAAAGACCATGCAACTTCACATCGAGCCAAAGACAAGGCATGTAGCCAAACTTGTGATGACCGAGGCGTCGGGGGACAGCATTACAATCACATTCAGCAATATCCGTGAATAGCCGCATTCTACAATTTACATTGGCGCATAGGCGTCTTGTATGGACTTGCCTGCTCATATTGCTTGCGGCAATGGCTTTCTGCGCGGTGTTCTTGGGACATTACAACAATGATTTGGGGGCAATGTTTCCCAAAGGCTCTTACAGCGGGCGAATGTACGCCAGCCTGCGCAGGGCAGGCCTTACCGAGGCGATACAGCTGGACTTCGACTGCGGCGCACCTGGCAGGGCCGAGGAACTGGGCGGGCAGTTGCTTGCATTGCATAAGGAACTGAAGTCGCTGCCAGGCATAGCCAAGGCAAAGTTCGTCATGCTGGATCCTGAAGCGCTGAACTTGGCGCCAATCGTCCAGGCTCTGCCATTGACTACAGAGGCAAGTGTTCTGGACAAGGCGGATGCAGGCAAGGCGGTGAATGCCGCGTCACTGGCACTCTCCATGCCAGGCGTGCCGATTGCGCCATTGCGGCAAGACCCATTTGGGCTGGGGGCGGCCTCCTTGAAGAAACTGGAGAAATTGGGCTCTATCGGCGGCTTCATAGGCAAACTGTCCAACAAAGGCTTCATAATGGATGAAGACGGGCGCCATACAATGATGCTGCTTTGGGCAAATGAGGATGAGAACTGGGATGCAAAACGGATACGGCAACTTTTTGACGGCATTGAACAACTTTGCGCAAAACATTTGCCCGCGGATGTCAAAGTCAGCATAATATCGCCCTTGCGTCACACTTTGGAGAATGAGGAGACCGTGCGAAAGGATGTGCTGCATGTGTCAATTGTCTCCGCCATCGTGCTTCTTCTGTTGTTCCTGCTGGTTTACCGTCGCGTATGGGAGGCATTATGGATACCATTGCTGCCCTTTGGTGCAACGCTTATCTCTGTTGGTATTTTTGCCATATTCAGCCGTGAAGTATGCCTGTTTGTGCTGGGGATAGGCGGCGCAATCGCGGGGCTGGCAGTGGACCAGGGCATACACGTTTTTGCCGCATGCAATGGAGAAGACGGCGAGGACAGGCTCCGCGGCATATTCAAGCCTTTGCTGCTGAGCACATTGACGTCCGCTGTGGTATTTTTTTCCTTGCTGGCCAGTGGTGTCAAGGCGTATATGCAGTTGGGCGTGTTTGCGGCGCTTACATTGGTGCTCAATCTGCTCTTGTCGTATTTTGTCCTGCCCACCCTGTTGTCAAAGCGTGCTGAAAACAGCGCGGCAATGAAGCCCTTTTCGCCTGACTGGAAAATTGCCGCTGCGATTTGCTCTATTTGGGTGCTTGTGTTGATTGCGGGCGTGTTCAGCCTGCAATATTTCAAACCGCAGCTGGCGATGAACAAGCTGGATGGCTCGAAACCAGGCACGTTCCTGGAGGAAGAGGCATTCCAGCAAAGATGGAAAAATGTGGATGGGGCCATTCCAGCCGTGATTTGTGGAATACACGAGGAGGAAACATACGATTTCTGCGAACAGCTGCGCAAAAATTTGGGCATACCAGATGAATTCATAATACATCCTGGCCAGATATGGCCTGCAAAACTATGGCGCATGTCAAACCTGGACAGTTGGAAAACTGAAAATGCAAAAGCCAGATTGGCGGAACTGGAGGAAGCTTTGCGCAAGGAGCTGGCGGCAAAGAACCTGCCTCCCTCCTTCTACAAGCCTTTCTTCGAGGAGATTCGCAAGGGCATGGCTGAAGGCATCCAAATGCAACTGCCAAAGGCATACGCTTCAATTATGGACTTCTGCACACACAGGCGGGACAACAATATGACAATGATGGCGTTCATTCCTAGAAATGCAGGCGCCTTGCAAAGAATGGCAAACATCAAAGAGCAGGAAGAATACATACTAAAAAAATGCCCCGTTGCGGCGCTGGTGTCGCCGACGGCATTCCAGGTTGCGGCCACAAGGGATATGAAACCGCGTCTGGAGCGAGTGGTATTATGGCTTGCGCTTGCGCTGATACTGGTGCTGGCTCCCGCATATTCGTCACTGCTGAAAATGTTTGCGGTCACACTGCCTGGCGTTACTGCCTTCCTGGCGTTTTCGCTGCTGACGGTGCTGTGTGGCATACAGCCGAATCTTGCCACCATATTCAGTTTGTCCATATTGACGGGACTGGTGCTGGACTATGGCATATTCGCTTTGCACAACGCGAAGCAGGGCGAGGGGGGCAGCACGATGCGTTCCATGGTGCTGTCCGCCGTGACCACGGTGCTTGCCGCGGGCACGATGCTTTTTTCCAGGCATCCTGTCATGTTCCATACAGGCCTGGTCTTGTCATTTGGCATAGGCGTCACCGCCGTGGCTGCGTTGTACTGCGTGCCAGCGCTGCTTGCGCTTCTGCCGCAGCGCCTGCGCAAGTTGCTTTTGCTGCTGCCGTTGCTGCTGCTTGCGGGATGTGCCACATTGCCTGACATTGACATGCACGAGGCCAAGGCATTCGAGGAGTGCTTCTACGCTCCGCGAACGCAACTCTACACAATGAAGACCAGTTTCCTCTGGTACGATTTCACAATGCTGGTGGTGATAAAGACCACAAAGGACACAATGCAGGCAATAGGCACCACGCCCACAGGAATGACGCTGTTCAATCTGAAAATGGAGAACGGCGTGGTCACCAGGCAGATATTCAGCAATGCCGTGCCACGAATCGCCCAGGAGAAATTGTTTGGCACATTGACGCAGGACATCGCCAATGTGTTTACCGCCAGTGACTACTCCAAGTGCGCGTATGGCGGGAAGCCGCTTCATGTTACGGAAAAAAGAATGGGCAGCTTTCCGCAAAGGCGCTGGAAGGCGGTATATTACGGGTGGCAAAATGAAACCGGAACATACCAGCGCATAACATACCGCAACTACCACAACTACAGCACTTTGACATTCGAACCCAGATGAGCGAACCTTCCTATATGCAACAGCAGTTGATGAAGCGCATGTCGCCCGTGGAATGCCTTGGGGACGGGATTTACAGCGCCAGCATCGCCTTCGAGCCTGCATTCCCAGGTTTTGAAGGGCATTTTCCTGGACGGCCCATAGTGCCTGCATTGTGCCTGGTGTCTGTAGTGGAGATAGTTGCTCGGCAAGTTGCAGGGCTGCCTGAACTGCGTTTTTCCGCGATACGGAACATGAAGTTCAAGGTGCCTTTGGAGCCAGGAGATACAGCGACATTCAAAATCAGCATTGACAATGGCGGCCAACTGCCATTTCTCGCCAATGCAACTGTTTCCACCGAAAAGCACGCAGATGTCGCCAGGATTAGGCTGGCATTTGCGTGAGGCGTGCCTTTGGCGTCCATGTGGGCGCCAAAAGGCATGCAACATCCTTTGGTGCCCACATGGACGCCTTTGGCGACCCCATCATCTTCAGCGACCCCACAACCAACAATGAGACGCAAGAGAAAATATTTCCAGACAATGGCGGGCGACCCGCCGCCTGTGACATACGAGATACAGCATCGACTTCTTTTCAGCGAGGCGGACCCGCTGATGATAGGCTGGCATGGCCGTTTCCCGCAGTTCTTCGAGATGTGCCATACCGAGTTGATGCGCAGCATAGGCTTGACATACGATGTGTACAGGAAGCACGACATCGGGGCACCCATTGTGCAGCTACATACCGATTTCTATGTGCCATTGGATTTGGACGAGTTGTTCACTGTCAGGGCGGAACTGGTATGGTCAGATGGCGCGCGCTTGAATGTGAACTATGAGGTGATGAAGGAGAACGGTGTGCTTGCCGCCACAGGTTACACAGTGCAGATGTTCTTCGATGTGCATTCGCACGAGCCATACATATCGACACCTGACTTTGTGCAGGAGATATGGGACAAGTGGAAAAGAGGGGAGCTAGTCAGATGAGAGATGTTCCAATAAATGTGCTGTATGCTGAAGGTGTGTCTGCCCTGGGCGATACCGTGGCCGATGCCGTGGATGGATTGTTCGGCAGGCGGCAGGCATTCACCAGCGGCAAAAACCTCATTGGCAAGGATTTGCAACTGGGCATAGTTCAAGGTTTGACGATGGAGGAATCCCGCGCGTACTCATTGCTGAGAAAGGTATGCGAGAGATTGCCAGATTTTCCCAGGGAAAATACCCGTCTCTACCTGGCCAGCACGGTAGGTGCGATTGATTTGCTGGAGAAGGCGCCAGCAGGCGAGAAGCCTGATTGCACAGGCCTGCTTCTCCAGAAGGCCAGGGAGCTGACGGGCATTGACGATGCGGTGCTGGTGTCCGCCGCCTGCGCCTCTGGGCAGACAGCTGCCGCCATGGCAATGCGCGCTCTCAGGTATGGGCGTTGCCGCTATGCGCTGGTGATTGGAATCGACATCTGCTCCGAATTCGTGACGGGCGGCTTTGCCTCC
>JAFYGL010000764.1 GCA_017543165.1 Victivallales bacterium
ACATGACATCTGCTGAAGGTGCGCAGCTAATCAAGGATATCAAGGCTCAGTTTGGTGCGGAATGCCCATGCACAGCGGCCAACAAGCCAGACGTACTGGTATGCCCACCGTTCACCAGCATTGCAGCAGTCATCGAGGCTGCCAAGGGCACATGCTTCAACGTTGGCGCCCAGAACATGCACTGGGAGGAGAAGGGCGCATTTACTGGCGAGATTTCAGGCAACATGCTGAATGAACTGGGCGTCACCTACGTGATTATCGGTCACAGCGAGCGCCGCCAATACTTCGGCGAGACGGATGAAACCGTGAACAAGCGCACAAAGGCCGCGCTCAAGCACAACATCAAGCCAGTCATCTGCGTGGGCGAAACACTCAAGCAGCGCCAGGCGGGCGAGACTTTGGCGGTCATCGAGAATCAGGTGCGCGAGGCTCTCGAGGACCTCACCGCCGAGGACATGAAGAACGTGACCATCGCATACGAGCCAGTCTGGGCAATCGGAAGTGGCCTGGCCGCGACAAACGAGGACGCGCAGGAAGTCCATGCCATGATACGTGGCCTTCTGAAGAAGTTGTACGAAGCCACCAGCGTGGCAGAGGAAACACGCATTCTCTACGGCGGCAGCATGAATGACGCCAATGCGGCTGGCCTCCTGGCGCAGCCTGACATTGATGGCGGCCTCATCGGCGGCGCCGCGCTGAAGCCAGACAAATTCGCCACCATCATCAAGGCGGCCCTGGGCAAATAACCCATTCAACGCAGAGACGCAAGGAGCCGCGTTAGCGGCGACGGAAGCTAGCCGTGGGTGGAGCGAGCGCCGCAAGCGCGAGCGAAACCCACGGATGTTCCACACCAGAATATGGAGCCGCGTAGCGGCAAAAGAATCATTATGGCAAGGCATTTCCGTCCGTCGCCGCTAACGCGGCTCTCAAATGCCTATGATTATGAAGGCTGTTGCCAAGACAAATCTATTTTTACGGGTTCTTGGAAAAAGGCACGATGCCTACCACGAACTGGAGAATGTGTTTGTCCCTGTTCAGGGCCTTTATGATGATGTCGAGTTGCTTCCTGGCAAGGATGGTGTTTCGTTGCAGGTCGAAGGCGAAAACGTTTCCGCAGGACAGGACAATTTATGCATTAGGGCGGCTGAGGCATTCAGCCATGCAAGTGGCATAGACCTGAATATTGGCATATTGCTACGAAAGCGCATACCCGTCGCAGCTGGGCTTGGCGGCGGTTCCTCCGATGCGGCGGCGGTCTTGCTTTTGCTTAACGAACATCATGGCAATCCACTGGACGCAGGGCAACTTAAGGTGCTTGCCTCAGGTCTTGGGGCTGATGTGCCGTTCTTCCTCAAGCCAGAGCCCGCATTGGGTACAGGCATCGGTGATGAACTCAGCCCAATTTGCCTGAATGTGCGCTTTTCGCTTATACTTGTAACGCCATGTTTCCCATTGTCCGTGAAATGGACGTTTTCCCACCTGCCGCCCACTTTGCCGTCGGAACCATGCCTGGATGATTTTCTTGAGGCCGCAAGGGGAGGGGATGTGTATTGGTTTGCGCAGATGTGCCGCAATGATTTGGAAGAGCCTGTATTTGGAAAATTCCCCCTGCTTTGCGCCATGAGGGATTGTCTTATGGAGAATGGCGCCTTGGCTGTGCATGTTTCGGGTTCGGGACCATCCTTGTTTGCCATCGCCGACAATGCTCATGCCGCTGAAATAACCGAACGTTTCCACGAGCAGTACCATACATTCAAGTCTCCTGTGGTAGCATGCTTCTGAACATGGCGAAGTTGGAAAAACATTTGTTTTTGGTTAAACCGCTGGGTTTTTGCGGTGGCGTCAGACGGGCAATGGAATTGTTTGAAAGCATATCGGCCCGAAATCCAGGCAAGCCCATATATGTATTTCATGAACTTGTGCACAACAGCACAGTCACAAACTCAATGCGGCGGCGCAATGCAGTTTTTGTGGAGAATCTGGGCGATATTCCCCAGCATGCGATTACTTTGTTCGGTGCGCATGGAATAAGTTCTTCAATAGAGAATGAAGCCAAGGAGCGCAACCTGGATTATTGCGATGCTGTATGCCCTTTGGTGTCAAAACTGCAGCAAAGCGCTTCGAATGCACCAGAAGATTTGCCATTGATATTGTTTGGAGACGCGCAGCATCCTGAAGTAAAAAGCGTTTTGGGCAGGGCTGCCTCCAGGCGGATTTTTGTCCTGGCAAGGCTAGAGGATATTGATACTCTGCCTCCCCTGGAGGAAGCGCTTTTCCTTTGCCAGACGACGCGGAGCCAGCAACAGGTTATGCGGCTTGCCGCATTGCTGAAAGAACGCATACCTCGTTTGCATGACAAGTCAAAGGTGTGTGATGCTGTATCCATGCGCCAGAAGGCAATTTCGGATATTTCACCTAAATGTGACCTTATGTTGGTAGTGGGGTCTCCCCACAGTTCAAATGGGCAGCGCATGCTGGCTATCGCCAGGGAAAAATGCCGCATGGCTTTGCTTGTGGAAAATGAAGCCGCCTTGGACGAGAAATTGCTGGCGGGTGTTTGCAATGTGGGAGTCGGCGCGGCAACAAGCACACCTGACAGTGCAATCAATGCCATTTTATCCAAATTGGAATCATTTGGATACACTAGAACAGAATATGAGCATGAAGATGTTCATATAAATTGAATAAACATGGTTAAATAAACTGGTGCGCTCCAGGTGGAGTGCAAAACGAAACTACTCAAATGACAGAATTGAAGCATATAGCCATAATTATGGATGGCAATGGCCGTTGGGCGCAAAAGCGCCTGAGACCGCGTTCCGCAGGACATCTTGCTGGTACAAAGAACATAATGAAAGTAGTTGAGGCTGCGGCCAAGGCTGGTGTAAAATATCTTACAGTGTATGCCTTCAGCACCGAAAACTGGAAACGTCCCCAGAAGGAAGTCGAGTATTTGATGGGGCTTCTGCCAAAATTCTGTGACAAGTATTTGCCAGAAATGCTGGAGAAGGGGATTCGCCTGCGTTGCATTGGGCGCATGGATGGCTTGCCTGAGGCCGCCCGCCTCCCCTTGAAAAAGGCGCTCGACGCCACGGAGCACTGCGACAGGTTTACATTCTGCGTTGCATTGAACTATGGCGGGCGCGCGGAGATAGTTGATGCTGTGAACAAGATACTGGCTGACAGGTCTCTTGCGGGAAAATCAATTACCGAGGATGATTTTGCAAAGTATTTATATGCCCCTGACATGCCTGAGCCTGACTTGCTTATTCGCACGGGCGGCGAAAAGCGCCTCAGCAACTTCCTGCTATGGGAAATCTCATACTCCGAATTGTATGTGACAGATGTTCTGTGGCCTGATTTCGGTAAAAAGGAATTGCAAGAGGCAATAGATGCATTCTCAAAGAGACAGCGCCGTTTTGGAGAGGTGAAATGACTGCTGCCCTTGCTCCAAAGAATGTGGTTCTTTTAGGCTCCACTGGTTCCATTGGCAGAAATGCGGTTGTGGAATTGCTGGAGCATCGCGATGAATACAAGGTCGTTGGCCTGGTGGCCAGGAACAACATTGATTTGCTAGCTCAGCAGGCCTCTGAACTTGGCGCCAATACTGTGATTACCACAGATGAGGGCAAATACCTTGACTTGAAGGCATTGGCTCCCAAAAACTGCATTGCCAAGGCAGGAATGGAGGCTGTATTGGAACTGGTGGCGCATCCCGATGTGGATATTGTGCTATGTGCGATTATGGGCAATGCTGCCATTCATCCAGCATTGGCTGCCTTGAACTCTGGAAAGCATTTGGCCTTGGCCAGCAAGGAGGTGCTTTGCGCCGCAGGCGAACTTGTCATGGCTGCTGAAAAGGGCAATGCGCACAGCAGGATTGTGCCTGTCGATAGCGAGCATTCTGGACTTTTCCAGTGCCTTCAGGGGCGGGACAGGCGGGAAATCGCGAAGTTGTGGATTACGGCCTCTGGAGGGCCGTTCAGAACATTCAACAAGGAACAACTGGCAAATGTGACTTTGGCGCAGGCATTGAAGCACCCCACTTGGTCCATGGGGGCGAAAATCACAATAGATTCCGCCTCCATGATGAACAAGGCGCTGGAATTGATTGAAGCGCACTTTTTGTTTGACATGCCTGAACCATGCCTGGCTGCCGTCCTGCAGCCGCAATCCACGGTGCATGCTCTGGCGGAGTTGATTGACGGTACATTCATCGCACAGCTTTCCGCCCCCGATATGCGCATGGCGATCCGCTACGGATTGAGTTATCCCAGGCGCTTGCCAGGCACAGCTGCGCGTTTGGACTTGGCACAGCCCTTCTCCCTGGATTTCTCGCCGATAGATGTGGAACGCTTCCCCTCGGTTTCCTTTGCAAGGGAGGCTTTGCGCAAGGGCGGCACAATGCCGACAGTGCTGAATGCCGCCAATGACGTAGCTGTCCAGCGCTTCATGCGCGGCGAAATTCGCTTTACCGATATATGGCGCATAGTTGAACACACGATGGAGGCAATGCCTGCAGTGCC
>JAFYGL010000765.1 GCA_017543165.1 Victivallales bacterium
GAGACTGCGGCAAAGGCGGACACGGCGGATGCGGCATGAATGGCGAAAAACAGGCGGGAGGATGCGGCAAAGGCGGACATGGTGGATGCGGCAGGCATGGCGAAAAACAGGCGGGAAGCTGCGGCAAAGGCGGACACGGCGGATGCGGCATGAATGGCGAAAAACAGGCGGGAGGATGCGGCAAGCAGGCAGTCCAGGTCGGCAACAAGGAAGGTGCAAAAACGAATGCGCCCAAATCAGCAAAACCTTGTGCTGAAGCACCGACAGAAAAATAGACTTGGGAAAAACAGCGTAAATGTCATCCTGCCAGGCCAACTGAAAGTCACTGCGGATGCCTTGGCCTGGCAGAAAACTGATCGTGGTATCTGCAGCAAACAATCCACTTCCAGGGAAAAAAGATGAATCGGAGATTTACTTTGATTGAATTGCTAGTCGTAATAGCCATTATTGCCATCCTGGCCTCCATGATGTTGCCAGCCTTGGGCAAGGCGCGCGAAAAGGCCGTGGCATCAGTTGTGTCGGCAACCTGAAAACCTGGGGTGTGACGCAAATGATGTATGCAAATGACAATATGGATTATATGGCACGTTGCAGCGAGGGAATGACATGCTGCGCGGGGCCACGCTGGGCGGGCGCCCAATGGAAGCCAAGGGCGGCGGGACAGCGATTTCTGCTGCGAGGCGAAGGGACTCTGACACCATACATGGGCAATGAGTTCAATGCCAAGTTCTGTCCGTCAGCAGCGCCGGCCATCAAGGCGTACATGAGCGCCAACGACGATGTGTGTTGGGGCGGCGGCTATGGGCTGAACTACAACTTTGGCTGGAATGTAACAGCCAAGGGTGTCCTGGCCTCAAGCATCCTCAACGCTTCCTCAAAGATCATGTTTTCCGACACCAGAGGGTCTACGGACTCCAATGGGAATTCCAGACTGTGCCCCATACTTGACTACGATGGCGATGCCCAGTCCACGCCCAATACGCACTTCCGCCACAATGCCCATGCCAACGTCTGCTGGGCGGATGGACATGTGTCCAGCGAACGTCCTGAAGAATTGGCGGTCAGCGAGGCGCTGTCGTCGGCCAATGTGGGCTGGATTAGCACCGATC
Organism: Victivallales bacterium; assembly: GCA_017543165.1. The sequence continues at coordinate 1,110 of JAFYGL010000765.1, forward strand.
CTGAAAAATGGCTGCTGGACAAAGAGCAGATGACCGTGATGGAGTGACCATGGTGAAGGCATCGCGCCTGGCTTGTGTGCCATGGAGATACAAAAGCAACAACTGAAAAGATGATGATATGGATGGCAAAGGAGAAAAACAAGGGTTTCTGGCAAGGTTGAGCAAGGCTGAAAAACGCCGGCTTGCCGGATTGCTCTCAATACTGGCAATAGTGTCGATTCTGGCCTATCGCCTGTTTCATCCGGCTGATCCCCTGGCGGAGTTGAGACGAACCGAGGCAGCCGTAGTGGCTCCAGAGGCACAGAACATCATTGACAAAGCGCTGGCTTTCATCCGGGAAGGAAACTATGGAAGAAATGGCCTGTTCTCCCTGATGGCCTCCCGTGATTTCGTGATGTACCAGGTGGACTATACCGATGAGGCAACAGGGCTTTTCAGTGCAAGGCATCCCAGTTTTACGCCTTTCACCGTCTTGCCTGACGCCAGAAGGAAAGTCCATAGTTCCTTCCCGCACGTATTTGTACGGTTGCACAGCGTGCCTCGCCAGGAGGATTACTGGATTGCCGCCGTCAAGTTCAAACACGGCTACCGCATCGACTCCATCTGCAAGGTTCCATGAAAGGGGCGTCATCAAATGAACAGCA
>JAFYGL010000766.1 GCA_017543165.1 Victivallales bacterium
ATGCGGCTGTTGTCAAGCAGCGCATAGTCCGTGGGCGCGACGGAGGATATTTCATCCAGACCATCCCTGCTGTGGACGACGATGGCCTTCCTCATGCCCAGTTTCTTCAGTGTCTCTGCGAAGAGGGGCAGCAGTTTCTTGTCCCATACACCCAGCACAATGCCTTCTGCATTGGCGGGATTGGTGAGAGGCCCCAGCAGATTGAATATGGAGTGTATCCCCAGTGCCTTGCGCAGGGGGGCGACCTTGCCCATTACGGGGTGGAGGTTCCTGGCAAAGAGGAAGCCAATGCCATTGTCACGTATGGACTGCTCAACTTTTTCAGGCACCACATCCAGGTTGTAGCCCAGTTCCGCCAGTACATCTGCCGCCCCGCTTTTGCCTGAGACCGCCCTGTTGCCATGCTTCGCTATGACCGTGCCTGTCCCCGCCGCCACAAATGCCGCCGTTGTGGAGACATTGAAGGAGGCGCCGCCGTCGCCGCCTGTCCCCACCACATCCACGCAGGACTTGCCCGCATTTATCGGGGTGACATTCGCCCGCAGATAACGCGCCGCGCCAGTCAGTTCCGCCACGCTTTCGCCCTTTATCTCAAGCGCGGCGAGAAGCGCGCCCGCCTGCGCAAAGTTGTCTGTTTCCGCCAATTTGGCCAGCATGTCTGCCGCTTCTTCTTCCGTCAAGTCGTTACCATTCATTATCTTGCAAAGTAATGCTTTCATAATGCAACTCCTATTTTTGTTGTCCACAGATTTACACATAACTATCCAGTACTCACCTTGAAGGTCTGGATATTTTATTTATCCACAGATTCCCGCAGATTTTCACTGATTTCATCCAGAAAACATGCCTGAAAGTGATTTTGGCGATGCGCTGAAGCAGCGCAGGAAACCTTCGGTCCTTTAGGACCTCGTCAAAAACACCAGAAGTTAATCAGTGAAAATCAGTGTAAATCTATGGATAAATTAAGTTAGGCCTGGAAGTCGTGGCAGATGTTGAGGAAGTTCATGATCTGCTGGCGACCGAACTCGGACATGATTGATTCGGGGTGGTATTGAATGCCTTCGATGGGCAGTTCCTTATGGCGGACGCCCATGATTTCACCATCCTCGGAGCGTGCCGTGACTTGCAGGCAATCTGGAATGGAATTTTCCTCAATTGCCAGCGAATGGTAGCGCACTGCCTTGAAATTCTGCGGAATGCCCTGGAAAAGGCCCTGGCCATCGTGGCTGATCGTGGAAAGTTTGCCGTGCATGATGCGCTTTGCGGAAACGACTTTGGCGCCGAAGGCGTGCCCGATTGCCTGATGCCCCAGGCAGACGCCCATCATTGGAATTGTGCCAGCGGCGGCCGTGATGAGGTCCAGCAGGCAGCCTGCGTTTTCAGGCCTGCTTGGTCCAGGCGATAGCAGAATGCCCTCTGGACGCAGCGCCATGATTACTGGCACCGAAATCTCCTTGTTGCGCTCCACCACTGTCTCGACGCCCATTGCGCCAAGAAGATGCACCAGATTGTAGGTGAAAGAATCGTAATTGTCCAGAACAAAGATCATTTTAGGTTCCTCCCTGCGAATTCTACGCTTTTGAACAGCGCCTTTGCCTTGTTAATTGTTTCCTGGTACTCGTTTGCGACGATTGAATCATAGACAATGCCCGCGCCCGCCTGCACGCGTATCTTTCCATTGCGGGCCTCCAGTGTGCGTATGGTAATTGCCATGTCTATGTTGCCGTCGTAGCTGATGTATCCCACGCTGCCGCCGTATGCGCCTCTTGGCCTGGGTTCAAGCTCGTTGATGATTTCCATTGCGCGAATCTTGGGTGCGCCGGAAAGCGTGCCAGCGGGGACTGTGGTCGCCAGCAGGTCGAAGGCGTCGTATTCAGGTGCCAATGTGCCTTCCACATCGCTGACAATGTGCATCACGTGCGAATATTTCTCCACGGTCATGAACTGCTTGACCTGCACGGAGCCAGTCTGCGCGGTCCTGCCCACGTCGTTCCTTGCCAAATCCACCAGCATGAGGTGCTCCGCGCATTCCTTTTCGTCATGGAGCAGTTCCTCCATGAGCGCCCTGTCCTCCGCTGGTGTGCTTCCGCGCTTGCGTGTGCCGGCGATGGGCCTTACGCAACTGCGCCCGTTTTCCAGTTTCACCAGTGTTTCCGGCGATGAGCCAACCAATGTTTCCTCGCCCAGTTTGAGGAAGAACATGTAGGGCGAGGGGTTGACGAGGCGCAGGGCGCGGTACATCAAGAA
>JAFYGL010000767.1 GCA_017543165.1 Victivallales bacterium
CACAGTCCACAGTCCACAGGTGGAAAACAATAAGGATGACAATCATGGCCGATTTTGCAAATGAAGACAGGTGGCAGGCCAGGTTCGCCTGGTTCTGGTATAATTCCCGGGAAATATGGCATTTCACACAGGAGGACATGGACAATAAGGTGCGGGACTATGCGGAGCAGGGCATAACGCATCTCATCACATTTTCATGCACCCATTTCCGCTGGTCATACAAGCCATGGTGGAAGGAAATCAACGCGTGCCTGGCAAAGATTGTCAAACCCGCCCACAAGTACGGCATGAAGGTGATTGAGCACCATTCCAGTTGCCTGACTTACTTCCCTGACGAAAACGACCCTGGCAGGCGCAAGACCTGGGTGGAAGGCCTTCTTCGTACGCACGGGAGCCGCTTGGTGGACTGGCCTGGGCTGGTGGAGTACAATCTGGACGAAACAAAGGAGGAGGCCACCTGGGAACAGGTGGACGCCGTTGACGGCGGCAAAATCACAACCTGGTATCACGGACACATCAAATGCCCAAACAACCCTCATTATGTGGCGGCGTACCTCAAGTATCTGGAAAGTGTATATGCCACTGGTGTGGACGGCATTATGACCGATGACATGCAGTTCGCAGACCAGAACATCTATTCAGAGGATGGCTCGCGAATTGGCAAGGTACGCTCCTGCGGCTGCAAATACTGCCGCGAAAAGTTCAAGGCAAAATACGGCTATGAACTACCATCCCCTGACAAGTGGGACGAGTGGTTCGGCTCCAGGGATGACCGCACGTTCCTGGACTACATGCGCTTCCGCCAGGAATCCACGTTGGACTTCCATAAGGCTGTAAAGCGGCACTATGACGGGCTTGGCTTGAAGATGTTGCGCCCCAACTATAATTCCACCTCATTCCAAAGCAATGAGCGCGGCACTTGGCCAGGCATATTTCCACAATTGGACTGGTTCTTCCAGGAATGCCAGAACTCCCATATAATCAGCACCGCCTGGCCCCACAACCTTTTCCAGCAGAAGCTGATTGCCATGTATGCACGAAGACGGGGCATCCCAGACATGATGCTCTTCTATGCCGTAAGCAACGATGCCCTTATGTTCACGTTTGGCGAGGCGCGTCTGGCAGGGGCGATATATACCAATACGCCTGAATCGGGCCAGTGTATGCTGGACGAGGCAGCAATACGCGCCTTTGAGAAACGATATGCGAACCTTCTTTTCCATGGCGCGTCTATGGCGCAGGTGGCATTTCTTGATTCGGAGGAGAACCGCTTCTATTCGGCTGGCTACTGTGAGACACGCCTGCCATTCTGGACGGAGGCGGCGCTTTTCGCCAGGATACCGACCGTCATTGTCGGCATTGAGGAGCCAGAGCGCTGGAATGTGCCCGTGCTTGTGGCCAGCGAGGTGCGTCTTCTCACGGAAGGGCAGGTGGCGCAACTCAAGGCATACGCGGAAAATGGCGGGACGCTTGTGCTGGCGGGCATCTGCGGCGAGCAGGACGCACCCGCGTCGTTCAGGAGCAGGGAGCAGGTCAATGCGCTATGGGGCTTTGATATGTATGACGAGGGCATTGCCTCGTCATACCGCATTGTCAGGCATGGACGCGGGAGAATCTGCATAGTGGGCTATGACTTTGGTTTCCCAGGGGACAAGGAGGAGCATTACAGGCGTTTTGTCTTTGACGAGCGGCGTCGCCATCGCGGAAGTGTCATGCCCCGCCGCGATTGCGTGCCTATCGGCAATCCACGCAGTGTGCCAGTTGGCAAGAGGGAGAAGCCTGTGCCTGAATGGTATTGCACCTACGGCGAGAACAAGGCGAAATATGATGAGGTGGCCGCATTGCTTATGGCTCTGCTGGGCGAGAATGTCTCGTTCAAGGCGGAATTGCCAGAGATGGTGATGGCAGAGCCATTTTATGTGCCTTTGGAGAATGCCGTGGCTGTGCAGTTGCTGAATGCGGCTGGCACCTTGCCTGAACGCAATGACATCGTATCCCATGACCGCCCGATTCCATTCCCCGATTGGACTGGCCCCGATGGCGTGATAGGCGTTTCCCTGCCGAAGGGAGTGGCTGGTCTTTCCGCTGAACTGTGCAGGGTGGGCAGCGAGCCAGTGCCATTGGCGGTGCAGCGCATTGCCGAAGGGAAGGTGAAGGTCAAATTGCCTGCGGGCTTGCTCAAGGACTATGCAATGATTGTCCTGCGCTAGGCGAAACAACCGCGCATGACAACAGCCGTAAGGAAACACAACGTGCTGGCGCGCGGCCAAATGGCCGCGCGAAACAACTGCGCGGAACGAGGAGGGGAGGGTCTGGTGCCCGCGGCGGAAGCCGCAGGCAGAAGTGCCTTCTTGATGGCTTGCCAATGTCATTCGGCGCCCCATTATGAGCAATTTTTTGTGTTTGCGACCTGGCGATTTGCATTATCGGTGTGCCGCTGTATATTAACGCCGTTTTCTTGAAAGAGATGCCAGCATAGCTCAGTTGGTAGAGCACTTGATTTGTAATCAGGCGGTCATCGGTTCGAGTCCGATCGCTGGCTCCATTTACTAAATGCCCTATTTCCTACAGGATTAGGGCATTTTTTTATGGACTGATTCAGTCACTTTTGCCCTTGTTTTCCTTTCCGATAATTTTCTACTTGATTGCACTGTTAGACACACCCAAAGGGTGAACAAAGGGTGACCAAAGAGGATGTCGATTGTAATTGTAAATGCACGTTTATAATTACAATCGACAGGTTCTCGACCATTATGTTATCCAACTTGCAATCTAGGCAAGAACGGTCATAGTATGTTTCAACGTGTTCATGGCATGTCCTTTGGTTGCTTGGCAGGCTTCCATTGCGATGTCATGAAACCGCAGTTTTTCAAGTCTGCCGTTCATTTGCGGGACGGCTGTGTTTTCTACAAGAAATGTCAAGGTAAAGACAGAACATGAAGATCATTGATGCACACAATCATCCAGATTACTATGGCCATAATCTGGAGAAGTTTTTGGAGAATATGGATGCCAACGGCATTTCCCAGACTTGGCTTCTCAACTGGGAGTGCGGCGCAGGCGAGGCGATGTCACACTACACTCACGTAATGCCAGGCGCGGTCTTTGGCGCGAAGTATGGACCTGTACCATTTGAACGCTGCTTGAGTTTCAAGGAGCGAGCGCCTGAGAAGTTCATACTTGGATATGCCCCTGATCCCAGGACGCCAGAGGCAAGCGCTCGCTTGGAGCAGGCACATGACACATACGGCGCGCAGGTCTGCGGCGAAATCAAGGTGCGAATGATGTATGATGACCGCGAGGCGCTGCGGCTCTTCAGGACAGCAGGGAGGCTGAAGATGCCAGTCACCCTCCACCTCCAGGATGAGGTTGGTGACAGGGATGGAAAATGGCA
>JAFYGL010000768.1 GCA_017543165.1 Victivallales bacterium
GCCCTGGCACTTCAACTGCCATTGCTGGCAATTGGCTTCTGCCATCTGGATACGGAGGCCAGCCACAGGAATATTTCATTGGCATTGCTTATCGCCGCCCTCTGCCTAGGCTATGCCTTTCTCTCGCAGGGAAATACATTCAGGCAAAGATATATTCTGGCTGGTAGGCAGACTCGAAAAATGCTTTGCGAGTATAGTGGGCAATCGGAGGCTATTCGGGAAAAGCATTTCAATGCAGAAAACGAGCCATTGAAAAGCCTGATTCTACTTTCGCAGAAATGCAGCCAGCATCCCGCCTGGGAAAAATATCGCTACTATGGATACAGCCGCGCAGATGCGCAGTCGCTATACCAGGAACTCGCAGAGGAAATGCCTGACGCCAGGGCGCAAATCCTGGCATTTGCCAGCCAACTTCCAATGCCTGAGACAAAGGAGGGAAGCCCGTCAAATTGCCTTGACCTTGAGGAGAAGGGCACCCCACTTGAAATCGATGCCATACGCTATGCGGCAAAATACCTTGCTCTGGAAATGAGAACGAGGGCGCAAGACAGAAATCTAGTCGAACAAGACAACGACATATTAAAGAAACTGAGAGACTGGATTGTGCAGGGCAGTGCCTCAGACCATAAACACACTGCCTCCACAGTGGAGATATTGCGCCTGTGTGCATTGGCAAACACCTTGCCCCAAAACCAGTTTTCGCGGGAGAAGTGGCAGGAACTGCTTGGTGAAGAACCCGATTGGAAGTATGTGTTCGCCTGCGCATACGCGGCGGACTGCCAGGATTTCTCCTTTGAGGAATGGGTTCTGGAAAGAAAATATTGGAAATGGCTGAGCATAGTCTTTGATTCAGGAGTTTTCTTCCTGGACATGTTGCATTTCGCGCCTGGCTTTGGCTTGCTTGCCGAATCGGAGGCATATAGGGCGGAAACGTATGAAAAGCTCATCAGGGTGACACTTGACAAGAACTCAAGCCTTGAAGACATAATCAAGATAGAAGAAGATGAGGAACGCTCAAGAAAAGCAAGCATGCATCTGTTTCTCAGCGGCAACGAAGGATACTGCTATAGAAGAAAAATCGTCACGGAGAACGTACGCAACATGACGGTGCTGTCATGGTACATAATGGAATACGCACAGTCGCACAACGGCAAACTGCCAGATTTTCTGGAAGAACTTGGCGAGACGCCCTTGGATGCATGGGACATGCTGCACTTCGCTTATAAGCACGGCGACATTCAAATACCCATTGACTCAAAAGGCAATACCATTACGATGCATGGCTTCACACTGTCCTCCCAGGACAATGACATCCAGTTCTTGAACAGGCAAAAATCCCACTCGTGCAGCATAGCAATCTCTCTGGAATGAACGCACTAATTGAACCAGCAATTTATAAAGGAAAGGACACATGGATCAAGGTCAATTAATAATATCCTTGTTTGGCCTGTACCTGGTGATTATGTGCGGTGCACTATGGGGGATGTATTATCCGTAACTCCCCAAAATTGGTGAATAACTATTGAACCACTGCTGGGATTTCAAATCCCATGCTCTCGATTGCAAGTCGCGCCGCCTTCGGGATTGGTTCCAGCTCCCACTTGCCATTCGCATTTGTCGTGCGGATGTCCCACAGAAGGTTCTGCAGCGTCTTGACGACGGCGTATTTCGAGAGGGCGTTATGATCCCTTAGCCTTTCATAAACCCTGTACGCCATCATGATGCTGACATGGTTCAGGAACAGGCACGCCTCCAATGTGCTCGCCCCGTGCATGGCGGTTGTGCCGAAATCCTCCTCGACCTTGTAGGTGTCGAAAAGCTGCTCCACGTCCTCGCGCGTCTTGAAGCTCTGGTAGGCGTCCTGCCCGTTGAAGTCCATCTTGTTCGTCTTCAGCACGATGGTGCCGTGGAGCAGCTGCGCCTGGACGGCCTTCTGTATCTCCGACGCCGTCTCCTTGCCAATCCTTTTTGGCAGGTGCGCCGTGTCCTCAAGATGGCGGAGCGTCTCGTCGACGTAAAGGAAATACCTGTGGCTGTCGCCCTCCGCCACCGGCTGCTCGTAGTACCAGATGACCCTTCCGTTGTATTCAAAGCGGGAGGTGAAGCCCGAGTATCCCGGCTTTTCCAGAGGGGCGCGCGAGTATTCCGTGCTGGACCTTTTCAGGGGCATTACATACTCGAGCCCCATTGCCTCAAGTTCATCAAGATGGGAGAGCTTCACGAAGCCCTTGTCCGTTATGACCAGCGCGCCTTTCAGGCCCATCTCCCCAAGCATGTTCATGAAGGCCGAGACGTCCCGCACGCTTCCTGGATACTGCTTGTAGAACACGGGGCACAGGCGTCTGCCCTGGAGGGCGATGGCATACATGAGGTTGAGCTGCGGATCATGGCAGCCATGGCTGTTGTAGCCGCGCTGGGCGTCGTGGATGCGCTGCGAGTTGCAGACGATCGAGGTGCCGTCGAAGATCGCGTACCAGTTGTCCGACGGTATGAACTCCCTCATGAAGGCGACCATGGATTTCCTGCGATAACCAAGCCCCGCCATCAGGTTGCTGATGTTCTGGGAACTGAGGTGAAGTCCCGGCAGTGTCTCTGAAAGGTAGGAC
>JAFYGL010000769.1 GCA_017543165.1 Victivallales bacterium
GAGGGCATCGATGCGGCAAGGCTGCATCTTCTAAGGCATGGCGTGGATTTGCGCTTCTGGTCCTTCATGGAGAACAGGCACGCTTCCAATGAAATCGATATGCTTTTTGCAGGAAGGCTGGTTCCAAAGAAGGGGCTGGATTTGCTGTTGGAGGCATTGTCCACGTTGCCTGCAAACTATACGCTCAAGGTTGCGGGGACTGGGCCAGAGGAGGCAAGGTTGCGGCAGTTGGCGCAGAATCTGGGCGTGTCAGGGCGCGTCACTTGGCTGGGCTGGCTGGGGCAGGAGGCGTTGCGAACGGTGTTTGCTACATCAAGTTGCCTTTGCGTGCCTTCGGTAGAAGGGCGCGGAGGCATGGACGGTGTGCCGAATGTGATGCTGGAGGCCATGGCGAGTGGCTTGCCTGTGCTAGCATTTGGCAAAGGCGGCATTGGCGAGGCGCTTGATTCGGAGGCAGGTTTTCTTGTGGAGAGGGACACTGCGGCGGCGCTGGCGGAGGCTTTGCTTTCCATGGATGAGGCCAATGCGCCTGATGTGGAAAAGCGCAGGCGTGTGGCGCGAGCCAGGATAGAGCGGCAATTTGATGCGGCAAGGCTTGCGAAGGAGCGTGCCGCATTGTTTGAGGAGATATAACTGTCCAGTACACTAAAATCAGGCATGGTATATTTTAATCCACAGATTTCCACAGATTTTCACTGATTTCATTCAACGATAATCAGTGAAAATCTGTGGAAATCTGTGGATTAAAAAACATCGAGGTCTTCAAGGTGAGCGCTGGACAGATTAGAGGAGATATAGAATATGTCAGCATTGTCGGACAAGATAATCAAGGCAAGCGCGATAGTCACTTTGGCGCACTTGTGCCTGAAGTTTGCTGGCTTGATTCAGGCGAAGGTGGCGACGCACTACCTGGACAGTTCCACCTACGAGGCAATCATCGTGGTTGCCTTCACAGGTGTGATAAACAGCATATTTCTCATTGGGGAGGAGGTGATAGGCCCCACGTTCCTTACGCTATTCATGAAGGAGAAAGAGCAGAATGGCGAGGAAAAGGCCTGGCGTTTCTGCAATTCCACGCTGACCTTGCAGTCCCTGGTGCTTCTTGCCGTGGTGGCGACCATTGCATGCTTTCCTGACTTCTATATAAAACTGTTCACAACCTGGACACCAGAAGGCAACCCGACGGAATATCGCCTTTTGCGGGTGAGCCTCCAGATACTTGCACCTTCGTTGTATTTCCTCTCCATCGGGAGCACCACATACGTATTGCTGAACGGCTACAGGAAATTCTTTCTGGCGGCGTTTGGGGACGCCTCCACCAAGATATGCATTGTCATCGGGCTGATGCTGGGTATTGGCATATTCGGCATGGACTATCATGCATTGCTGTTCAGCATTGTTGTTGGCAGCGTGGCAAAAGTCGTGACGCATCTACTTGGAATAACCAGCAAGGTCAAATACCTCAAACCCGCGTTTGACTGGCGTTCACCAGTGTTCAAGCGAATGCTGCTGCTAATGCTGCCGCTTTTCGCTGGCATAATCTTCGCAAAGGTCAGGGACAACTTCAACAACATCTTCATACTCACCCATATACAGCAGAAAGGCCTGCTCATGGCGAACGATTTGGGGCGCAAACTGTATTCTTCCATACAGTGGCTGGTGCCCTACGCCTTGCAGATCGCGCTGTTCCCGTTCCTGTGTGAACTGGTTGGGAAGAATGACAGGGAACGCCTGGGCGAGATTGTCAACAACAGCTGCCGCATGCTGATTGCCACATTCGTGCCATTGGCGGTGATATTGAGCGTGCTTTCCCCGCAAATAGCGGTGCTGATTTTCTACGGTGGCAAGACGGGCATTACCGTGGCAACCTGGAGCGGCCTCTCCACCGCCTGCTACTGCCTGGTTCTACCTGCCGCCGCTGTGGAATGTGTGCTAATGCAAGGTGCCTTTGCAGACCAGCGTACCGTGGCTGTGACAATAATCGGAGTTTTTTCCTCATTGCTGAGTGTATTTTTGAGTTGGCTGTTTATAGTACGGTACAATGTGCAGGCGGAAGGCGCCATTGCCACTGTCGCCCTGGGCTTTGTGCTGTCCCGCTATGTGAAGAGTTTCCTGCTGGGGCTTTTCATGCGGACCAAGATGCCGATATTCCACATCGGGGAAAGCGCTGTCTTCCTTGTGAGAATGCTGATTCTCGCTGGATTCGTGGCTTTGGGGACATATTTTGCATCGATTTTGGCGGCGGAATTCCTGCCTGCCACAATCGTGTTGAGTTCCGACATGGAATATCCACACGTGGCCAGGCAGTGGGTTGCTGTGCGCATACTGTGCGCAGGCATCGCAGGAGTACTGCTGACTCTGCTGGGCGCATTTGTACTGCGGGTCACGGAACTGTGGCAGATGGCAGGCTGGGCACTTTCCAAACTCAGGCGCAAGAAAGCCTGACTGTGGACAGTGGACTGTGGACTGTGTTGTGCGCGGGGCGAAAGCCCCGCGTTCAGAAGGCACGCTATTCCGCGCGGCCATTGGCCGCGCGTCAGGACGCGTGACTGCCATTCGCGCCTGGCAGGCACAACCCTATCAGCAGACACCCAAATCCCCCACAGACCACAGTCCACAGACCACAGTCCACAGTCCACTGTCCACTGTCCACTTTAGGCTGTGATTATCGAAATGCGCCTGTCGCCTCTGGCATTGGGTGCGATTACTTCTGGCGATGAGAAGCAAATAAGTTTGGATTCTGGTTTTAGACGGGCCAGGAAGTCTGCGTCGAGCATGGCTTTGGTTGGGTACGGCGGGGTGTCAGTCAGAGGCACTTGAATGGAAATCACATCGGCGCGGGCAAGGGTCTCCAGCGGCACGAATACCTCCATTCCCTCGTTGCTGACCTGGCAGCCGCCCATTCCATTGCCCCACAGTTCAAAGAAATGCTGGCTCAATTCATCAGCCTCGGCGAAATTGCGCGGCGGGTCGCACAAGATGGTGTGGCATCCCATTTTCTCTGCGACATCTCGCAGCACGGAACCCAGTTTTCCCACTCCCACAAGACCTACTGTGCATCCGTCAAAGAGATGCGCCTTGAATGTTTCCACTATGTCCATAAACTAAAATGCTCCGCCCCTTGGGAGGGCAGAGCAATAAAAGAAAGAATACTGCGTCTTTTAGTCGAATTAATTGATGATGCCACCGCACCAAAGAAGAACACTCTTTGTAGTGGCACTTGTCATTTTGTTTTCAGCACGGAGTACATTTTCAGGAATGGCCTCCACATGCCCGTCGCAAAGAATGAAGTTGGCTTTGCCGCCATGGCGTGCCCTGTCGATGAGCTGACCGCTATTATATACCATTGAATTGCCAGATGTAGTGGCAGAAACCACGCTAATGCCACCGAAACCACCAGCTCTAGTAGGGCTGTTCCCATTATCATAGATTGAATCCGCTATCACAGCCTTGCCGCTGGGCGACATAATCTGTGTCAAACGATAGAGTGCATATTTTTTCTGATTGCTGATATTGCTACTGGAAGCATTGTTCCAGTATGATTGGCCACCGACGCAATAGCAAAGCATGCCGTAGTGTGTGGAGCCAAAACCCTTTATCAGCGAGTTCTGTGAGGGGCACTTGAACGGCACATCCCTTGTCCATTGCTTGGCATATAGGGTGAAGTCAATTCCATAGCCAGCAATTTCGCCAGTCATGCCGATGAAATCCCTGATGAAATATGTCCAAGGGGCATCCTTAGGTGTCAGCACGCCGCGATTAACGTAACGGAAGGGATCGGACGATGACGTTATTCCCGCCTTGTATGGCAGCATGACATCATCGTTTTCCAGTGCGTACTGGAGGTATCCCAAGCCTATGGTCTTTTCGTTGTTGGTGCAGGAAACCAGGCGTGCCTTTGCGCGTGCCTTTGACAATGCGGGCAACAGCATTGCTGCAAGTATGGCGATAATCGCAATTACCACAAGCAACTCAATAAGCGTAAAAACTTTTCGCATGATTTGTCTCCGTTATTTTGCGATTGTACATAGTTTGCCGCAATTATACCAAAGAATACAGGCGTTGTCAATACCCTTTGTTGAAAAAAGTGGGCTGTGGGCAGTGGTGTGCGCGGGGCGAAAGCCCCGCGTTCAGAAGGCACGCTATTCCGCGCGGCCATTGGCCGCGCGTCAGGACGCGTGACCGCCATCCGC
>JAFYGL010000001.1 GCA_017543165.1 Victivallales bacterium
CCACATAGTCGCCCACAGGCTCTGGCGTCCAGGAGCCCAGGAAGATTGCGCCTGCCGCCTTGATGCCCTTGGCAACTTCCTCTGGATTTTCGGTCTGCACTTCAACATGCTCTGGCGCGTATTCGCTGCACAGCGAATATGCCTCGCAAATGTCGCTGGCCCCTACAAGATACACGCCGTTTTGAAGCACTTTTGCCACACATTCGCTGCGGGACAATTTTGCGCTTTGGATTTGTACCTGCTCTGCAACTTTGTCAATCAATGCATCGTCCGTGGTTACCAGCACGGCTTGCTCCAGACCAGAGCCATGCTCTGCCTGGGAGAGCAGGTCCGCCGCCACGAAGGCTGGATTTGCCGTCTTGTCCGCAATGATCATTATTTCCGAGGGGCCCGCCACCATGTCGATGGCCACCTGCCCATACAGCAGCCTCTTCGCCGTCGCCACGTAGGCATTACCAGGACCGACGATTTTATCCACCTTTGGTACAGTCTCCGTGCCGAATGCCAGTGCAGCCACGCCATAGACGCCGCCCAGCCTGAATATGCGTTCCGCGCCGCAGGTGTGAGCGGCATGGATCAGCGCGGGGTTCACATATCTGTCCTTGGAAGGAGGCGTGGTCACATAGATGTGCTTCACGCCCGAGGCGGAGGCCATTTCCACCGTGTGCACTGCGGTTGAAACAAGCGGCGCCGTTCCGCCTGGCACATAGCAACCCACTGAATCAAGTGGCGTGAATTTCTCGCCCAGCGTGACGCCTGGCCTTGGATTGTAGGTCCAGTCCTGGGGAATGCGTTGCTGCGTGAAACTCTTCACATTCTCGATTGCTTTGGACATTGCAGTCAGAAGTTCTGGATTCACGGCTGACTTTGCCGCGGCGACCTCGGCGCAGGGGATTTCCATTTGCTCTTTGGTCATTTCAGCATGGTCGAATTGTAGCGCAAAGCGGACAAGTGCCTCGTCCCCCTCGTTTTTCACCGCCTCGATTATTGGGAAAATCCTGTCCTCAAGTTCCCTGTTGAAGCTCTTGCGTGATGCCTTGAATGCCTTGATTTGCTCCTGGTAGTCAGGTGCGTTTCTGCGTATGATTTTCATAGTGCCTGTATTTAGAGTTAATTTCAAAACTATCATCAAAATGCGCTTCGATATGTTTGCATTGGCTTTGAAAACGTATTTCGCTGTATGTTCATACAGCTCAATCCGTTTTCTTCGCCACTGCAAAACATCTCATTACGCATTTTGCGCTAGTTTTGAAATTACCTCTATTGTTTAGTGGTGATGGTGGTGATGATGCCCGCAGCCGCAGTCACAGTCATCGTCGTCACTTTCGATGTTAAAGATATCGCTTCTTGGCGCCAGGTCGATGGCATTGTCCAGTTTTACCAGGCAGAAGAATTCCGCATCCTTCAGCAGCGGCGTGCCGTCACTGGGCAGTATTTGGTTGGAGGCTGTGCCTGGTATCATGAATGAAAACCCCTTTTCATCCACCACGCTGACGCGCCCCCTTTCCACGTTGGCGCGCCCGCGCAGGCACTGGAGCTGCACCTTGCCAGAGGCCTCGTCCAGTACCTTTACAAACACCACGCACAATTTTCTGCCTTCCAGTTTCTCTGGAGGTATGTTCATTTTGCCTGTCTCCTGCGTTGTTTCTGGAAAAATCTCCTAAATATAGCCGTTTTTCTAAATATGCCTATTGCAAACGGCCGTTTTTTAATGAGATTGGCAAAGTGTATTATCTTTCAGATTGTTTTTTATTTACGCTTTTGCTAGCGCAAATGTTCTGCGTTCGGCAATCACCAGGGGGGAATCAATCCAGGGCATGTCATGGAACAACTGCAAATCGCCGTTTCGCTGGATATGCTCTGGTGAAATGTCAAATACGCTACCGCTGACTGGGTCAATCAAAACAGGGTTGTTGAATGCAAAGTTCCGTGTGGCGACTACAGCAGTTCCTGGCTGGGTGCCATTGCCTGGAACGTTGCTGCGGTCCCAGTATGCCAGGATATTGTCGCCATTGCGTTTCCAGGTGTATGTGGCGCTGAGGCGCTCCGCCATGACTGCCGCCATGCCGCCTTCCACGGGCAGCGTATCGTCATCAAATATGCTTGTCATGCAGCGCATTGCATGGAATGCCTGCTTGGGACGGATGACACGGTGTTCCGCATCCGCCATCAGCAAGCCCTTGCGGTTGATTTCGCCGCCAGGACCGTTTTTGATTTTCTGAATGTGGTTGAAGTCGCAGATTGTGAAGATGGAGGAGGGCACGCCGAATGCATGGTCGGTGATGAAATGGCGCAGGTTCCACTTGGACTGGCTGAGTTCGGTCCAGTCCACGCCTTTCATTGAGAAGCGGGTTGTCAGTTCCGAGGGGCATCCTGCCTCGCCCTGGCGCAGTATGCCGCGTGCCTTGTAATATTTCAGTGTTGCGTCCAAGGCGCGGTAAACATCCCCAATAAGGTCTGGGTTGCTCTTGTATGAATGGAACATGAACCAGTCGAAGTCATTGAGTGCGCCGCGCTCATGGAAGAGCCTGATGTAATGGCTGAAGCGCCAGGCATTGGAGAAATCTGCAATGGACAATGCGCCGATGCGGGCCTCTGGCAATTCCTCGCGTATGACGCGTGCGGTCTGGATGTTGAAGTCCACGATTTCCTCGTTGGTCTGGTTCTGGCGACCGCTGTCTGGCTCGTTCCACATTGCGTAGTCATGGACCTTGCCTTTGTAACGGCGCACCATTTCCCGTACCCAGCGGAAATATGCCTGGAGCCCCTCGCCAGTGGGAAGCCCGCAGCCGATGTCAGGGCCTGCGCCGCCAGGGTAGATGGAGTTGCCGTAGTCCGTTTCCAGAAGGGGATTGATTCCCATGGCAAGGGACGCGTCCACCTGCGCGTCCAGCCAGGAGAAGTCATACACGCCAGGCGTCTTTTCCGTTTTCGCCCATCCAGCCTGGAAGCGCAGTGAGCCGACTGCCAGTTGCGGGATGTAGTCCTTGTATGAGTCGAAGTTGGCGTAGTCGCGGTCCAGCGTCTCGCAGCCCAGCGTCCAGCAGTCGCGGGCAGGGGAGGCTGCGGTTTTCAAGGAAAGCGTGCCAATTTTTGGGAAGGGAATTTCGATTTGAGATGACATGGTTGTGCTTCTTGTTGTTTTATGCGGTGCGCCGATTTCATGTGGGCGCCGAGGCGGCGCCCACTCAGGTTGCCATGGCGGGAACAGCCCAGTGGCGCTATTTGGTTTTCATTGCGAGGATGAGCCACCTGTCCGGATCGCTTTCGTCCAGGGCTATGTTGTGTTCTTCCATGAGTGTGAAGCCGATTTTAGGCAGTGCCTTTAGGAAGGCTGCTCTTTCCTCTGCGGGGTATGACTGGCCCTTCATGAGCAGGAAGATGCCGTTCTGCGCAAGGAGCGCGTCGGCATCTGGCAGGAGGTCTGCCGCCTGGCCCACTGCGCGTGCCGTAAGCAACTTGCATTTTTGGAACAGGTCAGGTGCGGCGGACTTTGCCTCCCTGCCGCGGAATGCGCGTGCGCAGCCGTTTTTGCAGCCAGTCAAGGGGATGGCCTCCTTGAGGAAAGCGACTTTCTTGGCGCGGCTGTCGATAAGGGTCCAGCGCCTGTCAGGCAGCCATGTTGCCAGGGGCAGGCCAGGATAGCCGCCGCCAGAGCCCAGGTCCGCCAGGTTTTCGCCTGGTTCGGTGTAGTGTTCCACCAGCGAAAGCGCGGTCAGCGAATCGAACACGTGGTATTTCAGATAATCCTCCTGGGTGAGGATACGTGTCAGATTCAAGAATTCATTGACGCCCAGAAGATGGCTGTAAATGCGTTCCAGGCGCTGCTTCTTGTCGTTATCAATAGGAATCTCCAGGTCGGCGCAGGCTGCCTGGAACCAGTCCCAGGCATTGGAATTGAATTGCAGAACAGGAAAGTTGTCTGGTGAAAAGTCGCTCATATCTTCTCAAGTTTCAGGTCCTTGTTCTTTTCCATGAAGTAGTCCACGCTCCACTGGTCTGGGAAGAGAAGGACGCCGCGCCCGTCCGCATCGGTGGCGACTCTCACATTGGAGCCCATGTAGGTGCCCTCGAACTGTGAAAGTTCGGCGTCTTCAGGCAGCCTGCGTATCTGTGTGAATGGCGCTGGCTCCATGCGGACTTCCGCGCCGTATTCCGTTTCAAGGCGGTGGACCGCCACCTCGAACTGAAGCTGCCCCACCACGCCAAGCAGCACGGTCTTGCGCTGGGAGCCGTACATGCGGAACACCTGCACCACGCCTTCCTGCCGCAATTCCTCCACGCCTTCCTGGAACTGCTTGTCCTTGGATGTGGCACAGTTGTGCAGGTAGCCGAAAACCTCTGGCGTGAAGCGCGGTATTTCGTTGAAAAGCAGTCCAGGTATGGTGCTCAATGTGTCTCCAATGCGGAAGTTGCCGTGGCTGACCAGGCCCACGATATCGCCAGGATACGCCACTTCGACGGTTTCCCTTTCCTGCCCGAAGAGGCGCTGCGGGTATGAAAGGCGCAGGGGCTTGTTGCCGCCGCGAGGATTGGGAACTGTCATGTCCTTGGTGAACATGCCTGAGCAGATGCGTATGAATGAGAGGCTGTCCCTGTGGTTGGGGTCCATGTTCGCCTGTATCTTGAAGACGAAGGAGCTGAAATTGTCGTTTTCAGGCAGGATTTCGCCCTGGTTTGACATTCGCGGCATTGGTGGCAGCGAGTGCTCCACGAAGAAATCCAGCAGCAATTGTACGCCGAAGTTGTTGATTGCGCTGCCGAAGAAGACAGGCGTCATTTCGCCGTGTATGAGTTTGTCTTCGTCGTAGCCTTCGCCAGCGATGTCCAGCAGTTCGATCTGCTCGATCCAGGAGGCGTACATGTCAGGGTGCATGATGTTCTTGATCTTCTCGTCGTATGCGTCCGCCACTTCTTCTGCGGCGCGTGCGCTGCCCTTGCCCTGGTTGGCATAGAGGTGCAGTTTCTTTGCCTGCCTGTCATAGACTCCCTTGAAGTCAGGTCCGTCGCCCATGGGCCATGTGATTGGGACAGCGGCAATGCCCAGCACTTTCTCAAGTTCGCCGATAAGGTCCAGCGGCGGTATTGCGGGGCGGTCCATCTTGTTCATGAAGGTGAAGATGGGTATGTGCCTCTGGCTGCATATTTCGAACAGCTTCTTTGTGCGCTCCTCGATACCCTTGCTGGCGTCAATTACCATGATTACGCTATCGACTGCGGTCAGCACACGGTATGTATCCTCGGAGAAGTCCTTGTGACCAGGCGTGTCCAGCAGATTCACGCAGAAGCCCTTGTACTCGAACTGCAACACGGTTGATGAAATGGATATGCCGCGTTCCCTTTCGATTTCCATCCAGTCGGAGGTTGTGTTCCTCTGGTTTTTCTTTGCCCTGACTGCGCCAGCGGCCTGGAGGGCGCCGCCGTAGAGCAGCAGTTTTTCTGTGAGTGTTGTCTTTCCTGCGTCAGGATGCGAAATGATGGCGAATGTTCTTCTGCGTTTTATCTCGTTGGTATTCATGGTGATATTCCTTAAAAATTAAAATTGCGGTAATATAAATGAATAGGCATTGGGCGCAAACAGGCAAAAAAAAAGTTGGCAGCAAAGCAGCCAACTTGAAAGTTTAAAACTGGTGTGCGACACAGAACTCGAATCTGTGACCTCTACCGTGTCAAGGTAGCGCTCTAACCAACTGAGCTAGTCGCACATCTTTGAAAAACGTTGCATAAAATACTCTTTGATTTGAAAAAAACAAATCGCCAAGTCGCAAATTTATTAAGTATGTTGAATTTTGATGTGGATTAGGCCCATTTTCCTGGTGTGGGCGATGAATCTTCCTTCCAGTTTTGGAAGAATGTAATCATCTTGTTCATGGCCAGGTCTGGTCTTGGGTCCACGTGCGAGGGCAGGTATTCGTATATTTCATAGACATGTTTCTTGTATTGCTTCGAGAGTGCATCGAAGTCGGGCGATGATTCTGACATTGCCGCCATGAAGTCGGCGAAGAAGAGCAGTTCCTTTCTATGGTACTCTGGTGACGGGTGTATATGTATTTGCGGTGTGAAGTCCCGCAGGTCCATGGATGAGAGTCTGCTTGCGAGCCGTTTCATCCGCTGGTTGAAGTCCTGTTTTGAAATATCCAAGTCGGCGTAGTGCCCCCAGTCTGGAATGACTTCAAAGAGTGGCAGGTCCTCCACGATTTGACTGCCATTTTCACCAAATACCTTATTATAGAAGTCCTTTGCCAGCTCCATGTAGTCGTCATCAGGGTTGATAAACGAATGTGCCGCCTCGTAAAGGGACAGGATATTCAGCAGTGGCGTCATGGTATAGCAGATGCCTCCTCTGTATGGCGCCGCCTCCCGTTCACGTTTTCGTTGCTGGAACAGGCGCTTGAAACGGAAATGCGGCGCAATGCAGTTTTCGCCTTCGGTAAGGCTGAAGTCCCATGTCTGGATGGGGTTTGTCTTTGCAATTTCCCTTGCCCAGGCGCGCGCGTCCGCAGTGCCTTCTGGCTTGCTGTCGGGATTGAATCCAAGATTTATGGCGATGCAGGTGCCCTTTGGGAAGTCTGGCAGTTTTTTCAGAAGGTGTGACATGCATTCGCTTGTGCGTTCAGGGGTATGTTTCCAGGCCGAGACCTGATAGTCTTGCAGGAATTCTCCCTTCCAGCCCTTGGGACCCTCGATGATGCCCCAGCCGAAAATCGGCGGTCCCCATGTGTTGACTGTGATTTCCGCGTCTGGGAGTTTTTTCGTGAGCAGATTTGCCACCTGGCATGACAGGTCAATGTAGGTATTTGCGGTGCATCCATTCAGGGAGCAGGCCCCTGGGTCGCCAGGGAATATGTGCCAAATGTCCATGTCAGGGAGTGCATCCGCCCACATTTCCCAAAGTTCCAGGATTGTCTTGAGTTGTTCGGGGCAGTTTGGGCAGAGCGTCTGCCATTCGTCACCCATGGTTGCCACGCAAACCAGGGCCTCTACTTTCATGTCGTGCCTGTGCGCCTCGTCCAGTATGACCTTGATTTGCCTGACGTACTGCTTGACGAATGGCTGCTGCACCGCATTGGGGAAGAAAAGCCTTGGCGCCAGCCAGAATGAATACACATTGAATCCAAAGCCAGCCAGCATTTTGATTTCGCTTCGCCATTCCTCGTCACTCCATGCGTACGGTAGGCCTGGATATGACATGTTTGGATTGTATGCGTTCAGCAGATGCTCCGTAAAATTATTGTAGATTATGCGCCTGCTGCCAAAGAGATTGTTTTCGTTCATAATGAAAAAATCAAAAATTGCCCGTTCATGAAATATGTCAGGTAAAATATATGTGCCAAATATGAATGCACAACTTTTTTTATTGGTAATTGTTGGACAAAAAAAGATAATTGTATAAATTAAGCGCCAGAAAAATTGGTGTTTCATAGAGTATTAACAGTTAAAAAACGGGGAGTTGCCTATGTCAGGCCACAATAAATGGTCATCAATCAAGCATAAGAAAGGTGCTGCGGACGCAAAGCGCGGCAAGATTTTCTCACGCGTTTCCAAGGAAATCATCATAGCTGCCAAGGAAGGCGGCGGCGATCCTGCTCTGAACGCGCGTCTGCGCTCGGCAGTTGCGGCGGCGAAGGCTGCCAACATGCCTAACGACAACATCGACCGCGCAATCAAGAAGGGCTGCGGTGGCGGTGAAGGCGCTGCAATGGAATCGCTCTCATACGAAGGATACGCGGCTGGCGGCGTGGCCATTATCGTGAACTGCCTGTCGGACAACCGCAACCGCACGGCTGCGGACATCCGCTCATTCTTCACACGCTACAACTGCAATCTGGGCGGTTCAGGCGCAGTGTCGTGGAAGTTCCACCGCAAGGCCCGCTTCGTTGTGGAAGGACCAGAGGCCGATGAGGAAAAACTGTTCAACCTGCTGCTGGAAGGCGGCGCGGATGTGGAAGACATCTCCGTTGAGGACGATGTGGCTGAAATCATCGCGCCACCAGAGGCATTTGCCGACATTCTGGGCATCTTCGAGAAGAACAACATCCAGCCCACGGAATCCAGCATCACCCTGATTCCCGAAAACACCACTGTCATCAGCGACATCAACGTGGCGAAGCAGGTCCAGAAGTTCCTGGATGTGCTGGAGGACTACGACGACGCGCAGGAAGTGGTCAATGACATGGAATTGAGCGACGAGGTTGCCGCGCAGTTGGCAGCCGAAGAGGAAGAATAAGTCATTTCCAGAAATAGGGCGGAGGCTGCATTTGCACCTTCCGCCCATTTTTTTTATTGGAGCCTGAGATATGTCCAAGATTGTATTGATAGACGCGTATTCGCAGATATACCGCCTGTTCTTTGCCATGCGGATGCTGAATGACAGCCAGGGACGCCCTGTCAACGCCTTGTTCGGAATGATGCGTCTTTTAATGCAGCTGGAGGACAAGGCACCTTCCGACTTCGGTGCACTGGTGTTTGACAAGGGCAAGCCTGTCCGCAGGGTGGAGTTGTGCCCTGAATACAAGGCGCAGCGTCCACCGATGCCTGATGACCTGCGCCGCCAGGTGGAGCCCATCAAGGAATTGGCAAAGGCATTTGGATGGAGCATCCTGATGCAGGAGGGGCTGGAGGCGGACGACATAATCGCTGCGGTCGCACGGCGCCGTGGCGAAGCGGAAGTCGCAATAATCACCCATGACAAGGACATTGCACAACTTACTGCGGATGCTGGCATCATGCTGATGACGCCTGAAAGCGGCAACACCTGGCAATGCACTGGCAGGGAAGGCGCACGGGAGAAATTCGGCGTGGAGCCAGAGTTGCTTGGGGATTATCTGGCTCTGGTGGGTGACACGGCGGACAACATATCGGGCGTGGCAGGCATTGGCCCAAAGACGGCGGCTTCCCTGCTCAACCAGCATGGGCCGCTGGCCGCTATTCTGGAAAATCCTGATGTGATTGAAAACAAGCGCATCGCGGCGAAAATACAGGAAAACAAGGAACTCCTGCAACGCAATATGAAATTGGTGGCGCTGGACGACGTGTTGCCTGATGGTTGCATTCTGCCCGATGGTATACGACGCAGCAAGCCAGATTGGGGCAAGATTCTCCAGTTGGCAAAAGACAGCAATTTCAAATCCTTGTTTGCGGAAATACAGAAACGCGGGGAAAGTTTCCAGCAGGGGAC
>JAFYGL010000770.1 GCA_017543165.1 Victivallales bacterium
CAATGGTCCACACCCCGATTTCACCGCCGACAAAGCCCAGCGAAAGAATGGCGACACCCTTTTCGCCAAACATGCCCAGCACCAGAGGCAATGGCATGAACATGAAGTTGAGCAGCGAGCACTGGTAGTGGAACATGCGGCGCTCGGCATCGCTGCGGTTTCTGAAGAAGCGCAGCACAATCGCCCCGACTGCAAAGCCAATCAAAAACACAACAAGTTCGCTGACTGGATATATCCAACTGCCCAGCAATTCCTTGAAGGTATAGCCACTGACCAGCGAGGCAAATATGGTGGGCGGGTAAATATAGTTCATCAGGAGGCCTGACAATGCACGGGTGCTATCCACATTCAAGACACCCCTCTTGCGTGCAATCACACCCGCCAGTATCATCAGCGACAGTGTCGCCACGCGGATGAACATTGTAATAAAATTGTCCATGAAACAAAAAATGTGAGCGCCGAGGCGGCGCCCACTCAAGTTGGCGTTCTAAATGCGGGGGCCAAGACGGCGCCCCACCCATGTTGTTGTCTATTCTTCCAGAGCCTTCTGCTGGCGCTGGTTCTGTTGCTGCTGTATGTTCTGAATCTTGTTCTTGGCGTTGTTGCCAGCCTTCACCTGCGTATAGCCAGTTCCATAGTTGATGGTATCTGTGATTTCCTGGCCAATTCCACCTTGCGCGGCGGGCTTGCCTGATGCTGCGGGCTTGCCTTGCGCGGCGGGCTTGCCTTGCGCGGCGGGCTGGTTCGCCTTCTGGACCACTGGCGGCTTCTTTGCATTCTCCTGCTTTTCAATCTCCTGCTTGCGTCCTGCCGCGTAAATGATGAAACCAATAATCAGGACAATCACAAGAATAACGAAACCTTTCATCTGCCAATCTCCTTCACTGTTGCCTTACGATTTGAATCTCATAATCCACTTTCTTGCCTGTGAACACCGCATTGTACTCTTCCTTTGGCTGCGGATACCCAGGAGACACCAAAGACCAATTCTCTTTATGCAGAAGATTCACCAATGATTGCACTTCCGCATCACTTAATGCGACAGAATATATCACCTGCTCGTCATTTTTCTCTTTGACAACAATGTTTTTTCCATTTGCCTGCCCGATTTTCTCAAGAAAGTCGCCTGCTTCGTCCAAATCGGGCACCGTCCACCCATCCCTTAAAACAGGCGCAATGCCCACATGAAGCCGTCCGCCGCTGGAGGCAGGCACCAGCGACGCATTCACACCCGCCAGGCGCAGAGGCATGTGCCTGGATGCTTCATTCTGAATCTCGCCCTGCTGCGGAACATGGCTGTCCAAACGCAAATCCTTCTGGACAGGCTGCTCAGCAACAACACCAACACTGCCATTGGTGGAAGTTGCACCCTCGGTACCCAGCATGACCACTCCAAGCACAACCACAATGGCAGCGGCGGCGGATGCCGCGTAGCGCAGCCAAGGATTGCGCCACAGGGAAACGCGCTTCTTCTCCCAGGCGGGCGCACGGGAACTCACTGCGCCCATTATCCGTTCTTCCAGCCCCTTGGGCGGAACAAACAACTCTGACAAAGCCCGTTCAATACGCAGCATATCCGCGTCTTTCTTGTAATCGTCTTCTTTGTTCATTGCAAATCACCCAAGCGTTTCTTCAATTCATCACGAGCCCTTGCCAGGCGGGACTTCACAGTGCCCATCTGGCAGCCCAAGGCATCAGCTATTTCCTCATAACTCATTTCCTGGACAACACGCATCACGAGAATCTCCCTGTATGCCTCTGGCAATTTCGCCAGTTCGGCGGACAGCCTCCCCCGCAGTTCATCCATTTCGGCATCCTTGTCAGGTCCAGGCGTTTCATCAGGCAAGTCATATTTCCTGTCATCCTCGCCATCGTCGCCCTCCAGAGGCGCGTCAATGCTGAAGTTCACCTTGGAGCCCCGCACCTTGTTCCAGCGGTACTTGTTCCTTGCAAGATTCAGGGCAATGCGATACAGCCATGTGCCGAACTCGCATTCGCCTCGAAAAGCAGGCAGCGCCTTGTGTATGCGCACAAAGGCATCCTGCGCAACTTCCTCGGCATCCTGGCAATTGCCCAGGACACTGTAGGCAACTTGATAAGCCCTGGCGGAATACCGCTTCACCAGTTCGGCAAAGGCCTGCTCATCTCCTGCCTTGCATTTCTCTACCAGCGTTCTATCGTCCATTTGTTAGTTATGACAACAAAGAATTCCATTTGTTCCAGATATTGGCGGATTTTTTCAAGGGTTCTGTTACGGTGGATACTATCCGCCGTAACTGTACTCCGCGGAATCACTGCAAACGAATCACCCGCCACAATTTCCAGCCATTGTCCCATTTTTTCTCCAGGAAAAGCCAGGGAGCCCCCTTCTCGTATATTTCCTCAAGGCGGCTGTCCTTTGGGAACAATCCGCTGTATGGAGGAGGCAGAAGCAGGTGCATCTGCTCTTGCTCTCCGTATTCAAGCAACTCCTCCTGGCTGTATTCAATGCGTGCCAGGAAGCGTTTCTCCTGCGTGTCAAGATACAATGCGGGCAGTTCCATGCCATACAGCAATGTTCTGGAATCTGGCCACAGTCTGTCAATGAAATCGGTGATTTCCTGCCTGTCGGGGGCCGTGGCGTAATCATTTGACCTGTAGCATGGCATTGTCCTGGGCACGAAGGAATAAGCCAGGCTAAGGCAGAGCGCGGCAATGGCCGCATTTCGGGACACTGGCTTTTCAAAGGAAGTGCAGCCTGCCAATGCGCACATCGAAAGTATCAAGGCGCAGAAGAATGAGCATCCCGCCGTCATCGGAATCGAGCACGCCAGGCAGCAAGGGAAATACAGCAGCAAAGCCAGCAGGCAGAACACCATGTAGCACGCGACTTTCTTCATGCTGGACTTGCTTGCATAAATGCACATCGGCGCAAGCGGGAAGAATATTGCATAAATATTGCTTGCAGGCATGGTATTGTACTGGGAAAAGACAGAGGAAATGCCCAGTTTTGAAATGCAGGCGACAGCCCCGTGGAATGCAAAGAACGGCTTTCCCATGACAAGCCAGTTCCACAGCAGTATCAGCAGTAGGCAATATGCCCAGACGGACCAAAGCAGGGTGCGCAATCCCGCGCCAGGCCTTGCGCAATACCAGAACCAGAGCACGCCTGCCAATCCCAGCATGGCAGGCAATACGCCGCAAAGCGCCATCAGCCCAAAGAAAACGCCACCCAGCATGACCTCCCGCAGGGAATGGCTCTGCTGCCAGCGCACAAAGGC
>JAFYGL010000771.1 GCA_017543165.1 Victivallales bacterium
CTTCGCTAAGGCCGTCGCTACTACGGGCTGTCGCAAGGCGCACAACTGGCGAAGAGTCCACTGCCCACTTATTCCTCTATCCCTGCAATCTGGGCGAATGTCTGCCATTCCACCTTGTCGGACAGGAGGCTGTTGATTCTTGCCACCAGTTTCTCAAAGCCTTCCAGCCCCATCATCGAGCCGTCAGAATACAGGGACTGCCAGTGTGTAATCAGTGTTATGGGCTTGCCCTTTTCCAGCAGTTCCACGATGGCGCCCGACTTGCCGTCCTCGCTGAGCAGCTGGTCAATGCCCATTTCCATCAATGCCCGCGCCTCGCGCCTGGGCGTTGGATTCTGCGTTACCCAGAAGATGTCGTTCGTCAAGGCTGGGATGCTGACAACCCGCCCTGTTTCCTCGCTATTCTGCATCACCTTCGGCTCCTCCATGCCATCGCGGCTGTGCAGGAAGTAGAAGCACTCCTTCTTCCCTAAAGTCCTGACAAATGCCTGCCCTATGGCCCTGGAGTAGTTCTCCTCGTTGTTGATGCCGCAGTACCAGGGCGACGTGACGCCGCTGGGCTTGAAGCCCGCATTGACCAGTATCTCCAGCGCCAGACTGATGTACTTGGTCATCGTCTCCGCATCCAGAGTGTTGAAATACACATCCTCCAGCACATGCAGGAAATTCCCGTTGCGCAAATCGTATGCGCGGAAATGCGTCAGTATCTCTGGTGTAATGGAGAACATGGGCGCGATTTCGTTGCGCAGAACCTCCAGACGCCTCTTCAATTCATCATCGGTAAAGCCCACCAGGCCTTGATCCAGACGTCCTATGCAGCAAGGCATCGGCACAACCGAATATTTGCCGCAGACACCATGCTTCTTGCATACCTGCGCAAAATGCTTCGGAAACACAATCGAAGGCTTGAAAGGATGGTCCTCGTTTGGCCTGTGGTAATGCGCGGTGCAAACCACGCCGCCATCATCTATGATATAACTGATTGGAATCTTGCTCATTATCAACCTCCATTCATAAAAAACGCATGGTATCGCGCGGGCTTTTGTCCATGCACATGAACAACTGGCAACTATTCAGTACTCACATTTTTCATCCAGAAAACGAACCTTCTAGCGATTAAGAATCGCTAGAAGGTAATCTGTGATAATTTTGGTATTCGTGGATAAATTATTCGATGATGTTGATTTGGCGACCGTAGCTTGAGAGTTCCTCGGCTGGACCATTGGCACGCACAATCAGGCCGTCCTCCCAACGGAAGCCCATGTTGTTGCGATGCAGGAAAACATCGCCCATGAATGTCATGTTTTCCTCCAAGATGTAGTCGGATGATGTTTCCAGGAACGGGTATTCGCACTCCATCTGGCCGCAGCCATGGGCTGGACCGTAGAGAATTGCGTCGCCATAGCCCTTGTCGGTGATGTATCCATGCACCTTCTTTGCCACATCGGCGGCTGGGACGCCTGCCCTCATGCTGTCGAATGTCATGTTCAGGGCATCCAGACCCACCTGCATGAATTTGCGTATTTCATTAGGGCATTTGCCAAGCACCACGGGCCTGCCTATGCTGGAACTGTACCCTTCAACCTTGGCGCCGATGCTGAAATGTATGATTTCGCCAGTGCCCACCTTGCGCAGAGTGGGGCGGCTGATTGCCTGGTCTGAATTGGGGCCTGAGCAGCACCAGACTGGGTAGCCAGTTGCCTCTGCGCCGCCTGAAAGCATGGCCTCGGTCGCAATGCCGCAGAGTTCCGCCTCTGTCATGCCAGGCTTGATATTCTCAAGAATCGCCTTGAATCCAAGTTCGGATATTTTCGCGGACTTGCGCAGGCAGTCCAGTTCCAATGGGGACTTCTTCATGTAGATTGCGTGCAGCATGGTATCGGCATTGACTATATGTTCCATTCCGCCCAGTGCCTCTGACACATTCATCATTATGGTGTACGGGAACATGTGGAAGCCAGCAATGCCCAGTTTCTTCACGCCGTAACTGGAGAGTATCTTCTTCCAGTCAGGGTGTGTGGAGCCTGGATAATCAGGCTGGGACGATTCACGGAAATCCATGGTCTGGATTATCTTGGCAATCTTTGAACGGGAAGTGGCGAAAGTCAGGCTTTCGGGACCAATTACCAGTGCAGCCTCGCCGCTGCGTGGAATAAGTACGCCAGCGGTCTCGAAACTGGGCCAGTAATCGGAAAAATAGCGGACTCCCGCTGGCTCTGATTCAGTTGAAAACACCAGCACCGCATCCAAATCTGTCTTTGCCAGGGCGGCCTGCACCTTTGCCACGCGTGAAACAAATTCTGCCTGTGTCAATATGGACATACTTCTCTCCTTCTTTTAGGTGTAATTGATTGGACAATTGCTAAATTGCGCCTAATGTACCCTGTTTCCCCACTCTTTCAACGCAGAGGCGTTTTTTTTAACACGGAGTTTTTTAAACGCAGAGGCGCAGAGACGCAGAGTTTCTTAAGGTATTTCTAAAAAATCTCTGCGCCTCTGCGCCTCTGCGTTAAAAAAACGCGTTGAAAGTCAATGCTTTGCGGATTATTTTACCGAGAAATTCACCTTGAATTTAGCATCTTTGCTTTTGCCATTATCTGGTTCCATTTTGAAGAGGATTTGGCATTTAGGTACGATTGTATTGAATTCGCGGGCAAAAATCCTGTATTTACCAGGTGTGAATGCCAGATCTTTTACGCGTACTCCAGGTGAAAGCACAAGGGCAATCAAATCGCCTGGCTGCACTTGAATGCCCTTTATGCCGTTCTTCATCAAAGGATATTCCTGAGTGTTCTCTGATTCAGAGATTATGATTTTGTCCGACAGCGTCACAATGTCCAATTTTTCTATTTCATCATAGAAACGGAACACGGCAAGATATGCGGTACGCAAGACATCAGTGTTTCCGTTTTCGCTCAAAGAATTGAAGCCCACGTCAATGCTTTTGATAGTTTGTGAAGCAACAATTTTA
>JAFYGL010000772.1 GCA_017543165.1 Victivallales bacterium
CTGCCAGGAACGCCGCACTGCGGGCATTTTTCGGGGGCTGCATCGCCTTCATAGACATAGCCGCAAACTGGGCAAACAAACTTCTTCATCGTTTTCTCCATTGATTGTTTTGATATCCATTGTCAAGCCTTCTGTTTCCAGATGGCAACCTTAAAAACAGCCAAAATATATAGCCAAGACCACTTTTTGCAATTGCCAAGGTGCGCATTGAACGCGCACTCAAGAAGCCGATTACAACTGGAAAAATCGTGACAAAATGTTATATTAATGCACTCACGATAGGCGACGGATGGCCGCTCCGCAAGGGGAGGAAAGTCCGGACACCACATGGCGGGAAGTCCAGTTGAAAAGCTGGATGCTTCAGGGCAAACCTGTTGCAAGGAAAGTGTCACAGAAAACATACAGCCCCAACGGGTGATGGTGAAAAGGCGGCGTAAGAGACCACCGTATATGTCAGAGATGGCATGTTGCAAGACAAACCCCTTCCGGTGCAAGGCCAAATAGGGAATGAGACGCGGCCAGTGTCGCGCATGGGGTGACCTGTGCTTAAATTCCGGGTATCGGCTGCTTAGATGAATGGTCATCAGCCGCGCAAGCGGCTACAGAATCCGGCTTACAGTCGCCTGCCGTCTTGTCAGCAATCCTTGTCATGGGAGGCGCGATGCGCTCCAACAAATACAAACTGATACACGAGATAAGCGAAGTCATTGCACGAACCTCAGATCCAATGGGCGGCCTCAACAAGGTCACCAAGCTGCTGCACGAGCATCTGGACGGGTCGGAGACATTGCTTTTCGCCTACAATGCCCAGAACGGCACAATAAGCCTGGTCGCCGCATACGGTATCTGGGCAGACCAGGTTGGCGTCCTCTCGTTCAACGTGAATGAAGGCCTCACTGGCGTTGCCATACGTTCAGGCAAAGTGCTGAACGTGGACGACCAGAATGAATACAGGTCACGCACGGCAATACCAGGCAATTCGGCGAACGCACAGGCGCACAAGGAACTGCATGGTCTTTGCATAACTCCATTGGAGCTTGGCGGTTCCATAATAGGCGCAATCGGCCTTGTCAGGCGCCAGAAGCGCAAGTTCAGCAAAAGCATACTCGACACACTTGAGGAAATAGCCGCGCCACTTGCCATGTTCATCACAAACGCCCTCCTCCTGAAGCAGAATCTGGAGGGCGCGAACGCCTTCTCACTGCACAGGGAACGCCCCGCCAAATCGGTGGTGGACAACAAACCCCTGCGCGGCCGACCAATCACACGCGGCGTGGTCTGCGGCCATGCAATCCTGGTGTCTGGGGTGGACGATTTGCTGGTGGTCAAGCGCCTGCCCCCCCCAGTCAACAACACAAAAGAGCAAATTGAGGCGGAAAAGAAACGCTATCTGGAAAGCGTGGAGGCGGCGCGCCGAAACTGCCAGCGCACAGCCCGCGAAATGGCACAGACCATTCCCGAAGGCGATTGCGAAATCTTCGAAATGCACGCCATGCTGCTGGACGACCCCTCCCTCAAGAAAACCATCCTGAAATACATTGGCGAAGGGCATTCCCTCAACATGGCGCTAGCGGCGGCGCTGCGCACTTTCTCCGCCCAATACCAGAAGATAGAGGACCCATATCTGAGAGAGCGCCTCTTTGACATAAAGGACGTGCTCCTCAACATAAAAAACGCAGCGGACAACCTGGACGGCAAGGTGCCAGAAACACCGCAGGACAACGAGGTGTTCTCGGATTTCCGCAGAAACATCGTCATTGCACATGACCTTCTGCCCTCGCAGCTGGTTGGCATGCCCTTGAAAAAGGTGACAGGCATTGTGCTAGAGGACGGCGGCGCCACTTCGCATGTGGCAATTCTCGCCCGTGCCCTGCAAATACCAATGATAGTCGGCGTCCCCTGGATAAAGGAACTGGTGCACTCGGGGGACAGCGTCCTGCTGGATGCGGACACTGGCAACTGCTATGTACGCCCCTCTGTGGAAATTGTCCGCCACTTCGGTGCGGCGCTGAAGATGTACAGGGAGCAGGCTGAACGACACAATGAACAGCTGGAACTGGAGACGCTTCTGCCTTCGCAGACCAAGGACGGGGCGCAATTCACTTTCGCCGGCAACTTCGCTCTTCTCAGCGAACTGCCC
Organism: Victivallales bacterium; assembly: GCA_017543165.1. The sequence goes on from JAFYGL010000772.1 coordinate 2,141, forward strand.
ATGATGAAGCACTATGGCGTGACCGAAATCGGCCTCTACAGGACCGAGTTCATGTTCATGATACGCAATGTCCTCCCCACGGAGGAAGAACAATTCTCCGTGCTGAAGAGACTGGTGACCACCGCGGAAGGCGCCCCCGTCAACATACGGCTGCTGGATGCGGGCGGAGACAAGCCCCTGCCCTACATGAACGCCTGGTCTGACGAGGACAATCCAGCCCTGGGTTGCAGAGGCCTGCGCTTCCTGCTGGCAAATCCTGACATCATGATGCCGCACCTGCGGGCAATCCTCCGCGCCACAGCCTTTGGAAACGTGAACATACTGCTTCCAATGGTGGCGGATTTGTTTGACTTCCATGCCGCTAGAGAGGCGCTCAAGAAGGCGGAACAGCAGCTTCTTGCTGAAAACATCCCAGTTTTCCCCTACAAGTTGGGAGTGATGCTGGAAATACCCGCTCTTTTCAGCGTGCTGGATATATTATTGCCGCACATCGACTTCATCAGCATCGGCACTAACGACCTGGTGCAATTCCTGTTCGCGGTGGACAGGGGGAACCCCAACCTCACGCGCTGGTACAGGCAATGCCATCCAGTCGTGCTGCGCATCATCAGGGACACATGCCGCATCGTGGCGCAATATCCAGGCAAATATGTGTCGCTATGCGGTGAACTGGCAGGCTCCAAACGCGCCCTGCCCCTGCTGATTGGCGCGGGAATACGGCGCCTCAGCATGACGCCGTCCCGCATACCCATGCTGAAGAATCAATTGTCGCAATATGAAGTGCCCTGGTGCGAAAGCCTGCTGGACCAGGTGCTTGCGAAATGCGGCTCTGAAATGGAAACAATGAAGTTGCTTGAAGAATACGGCATTAAATCATAAAAAGGACAAGAACAATGATTAAGAACTGCACGATCAAAGCACCATTCTTTGAGATTGGCCCCAAATCCTACCTTTATGGCAATGATGTGATTGAACTGGCAAAGGCAGCGGATGCCGCTTCTGAAAAATACAACGTGGATGTGATATTCACCACGCCTGTGGTCGAAATCGCACGCGTCAAGGCGGCAACCAAGCGCATTCACGTCTTTGCGCCACACATGGACCCGCTCAGGCCAGGCAGGGGACTGGCTGACACGCTGCCTGAATCACTGGTGGCCGCTGGCGCGGAAGGCGTAATGCTGAACCATTGCGAAAAACCACTGACCTTGAGCGTGCTGAAGGAAACCATTGCCCGAGCAGATGAAGTTGGCCTTGCCACAATCGTCTGCGCGGATTCCCTGGCGGAGGCCAGCATGATTGCCATGTTGAAGCCCAACATCATCGTGGCAGAGCCATCCGAACTCATCGGCACAGGCGTCAGCGTAGGGCCTGAATATGTGGAGGCGGCAACCCGCGCAGTCAAGGACGTAAACCCAGACATTCTGGTGCTGACCGCCGCAGGCATCGCCAATGGCCAGGATGTGTACAACACCATCAAGGCAGGCGCTGACGCCACTGGCTCATCCTCTGGCGTGGCAAAGGCAAAGGACAGAGCCGCAATGGTGGACGAAATGCTGGCCGCGGTCCGCAAGGCCTGGGATGAGAGAAAGCATTGATTTTTCCCGTAAATATAATTGGCAAACTCGTAAGCTGTCCAGTGCTCATCTGAAAGGTCTGGATATTCTATTTATCCACGGATTTCCACAGATTTTCACTGATTACCTTCTGTTGATGTAATCAGTGAAAATCTGTGGAAATCCGTGGATAAAATAATC
>JAFYGL010000773.1 GCA_017543165.1 Victivallales bacterium
CCCGTCCTCGGATTTGCCGTGGCTGTAGAGGAAGTCGTATCCCTGCCTGGCAATGTCCATCCACTTGTCATTGCCGCCCTGTGCAATGGAGAATTTGGCGAACATATAGACGATGCGCCACTGCATCCACATGTATTTCTCGGTGTCATACACGGAGCCATCCCTGTCCAGGGATGTGAAATAGCCACCGTATTCCTTGTCAACACAATGCTCTTCCCAGAATGGGATTACATTTTCGTAAAGTTCCGCCCTGTAGCGGTCACGCACTGCCTGCATATCCATAGTAAAAAACTCCTTCTCTTTTGAATTACAGTAATATACGCGACAAAACTATCACCGCAAACAATCAACGCAGAGACGCGCGGAGTTTTTCTCTCTGCGCCACACGGGGGAAATGTAACATCTGGCTTTGTTGAAATATCCAAGAAGGAGGGCTACATTAGAATCGTTTTGCGAAGAGGCGTTTAAATAAGTAAAAGCAATGGAACTGAATATGAACTATGACTTTCTCAAAGAAATCGACATCAGGCAAGACGATATCATACGATTGGCTGACACCGTATGGGACAACCCTGAAACGGCATTCAAGGAATATATTTCGTCTGGCGCAATCAAAGCATTCCTGGGCGCGGAGGGGTTCTCAATCGAAGAAAACGTGGCTGGTCTTCCCACAGCATTCATCGCCTCATTTGGCACAGGGCATCCAGAAATTGGCATAATTGCAGAATTCGATGCGCTTGACGGCCTCAGCCAGCAGGCCTTGTCCCCCACAAAGATAAAGATTGAAGGCGTCAAAAACGGGCATGGCTGCGGGCATCACATCTACTGTGGAAACGCCGTGGCCGCCGCCCTCGCCATCAAGCGCCACCTGATTGAAAGCGGCATTCAAGGCACGGTGAAGGTGCTGGGCTGCCCAGGTGAAGAGGGCGGCAGCGGCAAGGCATACATGGCGCGTGAGGGCGCATTCAAGTCCCTTGACGCCGCAATAGGCGGCCATCCAGAGTGCTTTTGGGCAGTGCGCACACGCCCCTCACTGGCATGCTGCAATATTTTGTACATTTTTGACGGACGCCCCTCCCACGCTGGCGCCTCGCCTCATCTTGGCCGCAGTGCGCTGGATGCAGTCGAACTGATGAACATAGCAGTCAATTTCCTGCGCGAACACATTCCATACGACAACCGCGTGCACTATGCCATCACGGATTCTGGAGGCAATGCACCAAATGTGGTTCAGGCCCACGCGGAGGTCATGTACATGATGCGCGCCAAGGACAATGCAGACCTGAAATCCCTGTGCAGGCGAGTGGACAACTGCGCCAAGGCGGCTGCGCTCGCCACAGACACCACAGTCTCCAGTGATTTCCATTCCGCCAGTTCCAACCTCATCACAATACCCACACTGCAGCGCACGCTGCATCAGGCAATGCTGGATGTCCCGCTGCCCACACCTGACGAAAAGGACATCGCCTTTGCAAAGGAACTCATAAAAACACTGCCAGACCGTGCTCCAAACGCACCACTTTACCCAGAGGCCCGCGTCCAGCCACTTCCCGAGCATGTCGCCCCGCATTTCGGCTCCACTGACACGGGCGATGTCAGTTGGAATTGCCCGACTGTCCAAATGCATGTTGGCTGTTGGGTTCCTGGAACGCCAGGCCACAGTTGGCAGACTGTCTCACAAGGCAAAAACGGCTACGCGCGTCGGGCAATGCTATATGCAGGCAAGGCGATTGCGCTTGCCGCAGTACGCCTTATGGAAAAACCAGAACTTCTCGCTGCGGCGAAAAAGGAACACCTGGAACGCACTGGCGGCAAATACGAACCAGCCATGCCCTCAGGTGTCATGCCCCATCTATAGCTTTTGTTTAATAGTTTGCAGACTGACGGGATACTAAAGGAGTTTCTATCTCTGGGGAATAAGGAGGAAACAGCAATGAATGAACTGCAGAAAAGCCACTTTTTGATTTACCAGTCCGAAGACGGAAATATCAAAATTGATGTGCGTTTTGAGAATGAGACCGTCTGGCTGACTCAGGCCATGATAGTGGAATTGTTCCAGTCAAGCAAAGCCAATGTCAGCGAACATATTGCCAATATTTTTGCCGAGGGGGAACTCTCACCAGAAGCAACTGTTCGGAAAATCCGAACAGTTCGACAAGAGGGTTCCCGCCAAGTGGTGCGGGAACTAGACTATTATAATCTTGACCTTATCATCTCGGTGGGATATCGCATAAAGTCCAAGGTGGCGACACAGTTCCGCATCTGGGCAACGCAGCACCTTAGCGAATTCATCCGCAAAGGCTTTCTGCTTGACGATGAACGGCTGAAAAATCCAGACCTCCCCTTTGACTATTTTGACGAGTTGCTGGAGCGTATTCAGGCAATCCGAACCTCCGAGAAGCGCTTTTATCAGAAAATCACCGACATCTACGCCACCAGCATCGACTATGACCCGACGGATGATATCAGCATACGCTTCTTTCAGACAGTGCAGAACAAGATGCATTGGGCAATCAGCGGTCAGACAGCCGCCGAGATTATAGCGTCGCGGGCAGATCATACACTGCCCAATATGGGCCTCACCAGTTTTCGTGGCGCAAAAGTACGCAAAAGCGACGTAGGCATCGCCAAGAACTATCTCTCGCAAGAGGAAATCTCCGCATTGAACAACCTTACCGAACAATATCTTGTTTTTGCTCAGGGCCAGGCGATGCGTCATATTCCGATGCACATGAGCGACTGGGTGGCGAAACTGGATGCCTTTATCACCATCAATGGGCGTGACATACTGACCGACACAGGCAAAATATCCCACGAACTGGCAATGCAGAAGGCAGAAACCGAGTATGACCTCTTCAATGCGGCACGCATCGCCGCCGAGGCAGAAAAACCAAACGACTTCGATAAATTTGCCGCAGGCCTCCCGCCTGCTCGTCTTAATCAACGCAAGTATAAACACAAAAGAGGTTTATGAGTATTTTCACACAGGCAAAAATCCAGCACTATTCCGCGCGGCACGCTATTCCGCGCGGCCATTTGGCCGCGCGTCAGGACGCGTGACTGCCATCCGCGCCTGGCTGGCACAATACTATCCGCGCCCCCAGTCTTACCACAGTCCACACTAGAGTTTGTAGATTTTGCTGAACACTGGGACAGGCAGGCCGCCGCCCAGCACATCCAGCCGCAGGTCCAGTTGCCCTGGCTTGAAATTCTGCTTCAGTTTGCCCAGTTTGAATGTGCCTTCCCAAATCAACTTGTTTTCTGGATTTGGCTTCAACTGGTATTCTGGCGTCTGGTCCTTGAAGCGGTAACTCAGCCTGGCGGATACGCTTTCCGCTGGACGAAGCAATTCGGCGCGGACAAATAGCGTGTCGCCTTCTATTTTGGCTGTCGCCATGCAGTCCGCCTTCTTCACAATGCTGATGCTGCTGAAAATCAGTTCCTCGCAGTATGCGTAGATTGCCAGATAACTGCGCTTTTTGCCGATTAGACTGGTCTCTTTCAGGTTGAACGTGTATATGCCTGGCACGGGAGAACTGTCCTGGAAATACGAGCCCAGCCCAGGACCCTGCACGCACCAGGCATGGTAGTTGCCCTGGTTCATCCTGACGCTGTCCAGTTTGCATACCAGCCATGGATATTCCTCGCTGACAGGAATGTCTATGTTCGTGGCAGGCGAAATCTCCTTTGGAAGTAGTTTATCGCCAGAGATGACCAGACGCCCCTGCTCGTCCCCGAAAATGCGTATCCTCTTGTCATCCCAGCCGCCTTTGCCGAGTTTCACATTAGTGCCGTCCCTGCGCCATAGCACATTCTCCTTTTCGTCAAGCAAAGGCTGCTGCTGGCTGGCGTCCTGCGGCTTTTGCGGTGCATCGTCGTATGCCTCAACCTCGTACAGCTCCACGCTCTCCTTGCCAGTTGGGAACTCCAGCCTCAACTTGACAGTGCGCACCTTTTCCTGGCAAGTGTAGGACTTGACGTATTTCTCCACCTTGACCAGGGAAATATCGTCCAGTTTCCTCCATTCGCCATCTTTCCAATATTTTACGGTCATTTTCTCGATGCCGCTGCCATTCACGACCAGCCTGGTGAATTCGGGCACGAATGTGGAGAAACTCAATTCCAGCCAGGAGGGCTTCCACCTGGAGGCGGACCATGCCAGCATGTTGTCCACACCGTCAAACAACTTGCTGTGCGTCCATTCCTCCCTGCCAAAATGCTCAAAGCCTGATGCCTGCATGTTGATCTGGAAGCCCTTTTCAAAGAGTATGCTTTTGTTGGACAAACGCTGTTTTTCCTTTTCTTCGATGAGCGCGGCGATTTCCGCCTTGCTGGGCAGGCCCTGGTCCATCTTCTTTGTGGTGAAGAGGGCGGTTTCGTTGGGCTTCAAGTCAATCGCACCATTGAATGTGCGTGTGCCTCTGAATTCTGCCAGGCCCTTGAGGCTGCTTTCAAAATGGGCGGCCTTGCCAGAGACATTCACAAGAATGAGCAGTTTTTCGCCATTGGCGGTGAATATGGCGGAGAAGGTTCCCTCTGGCGCATCAAGCGTCTTCTTGTCATGCGTCAGCAGGAATGGATCCAGTCTTTTGAGGGACTGCATGACATAGCGGGTGCCCTCGTACATGACCGCCCTGTCCCCCAAATCATGGTAGTGGAAGGTCTCAATGCCAGATACGCCTGTCACCACGGAAATCCAGATTGAGGCATCGATTTCATCCAATGTGGGATAGTCGGCCATTCTGTTCCAGTAATTGCGGTAACTGAAGCATTGCGGCACCAGGGCAGACGCCTTGTTCGGGGCAAGCCAGGCGTTGAAGTAATTTGGTATCTTGTGCAGCGGGATTGTAAGAAGGCGGTTGCCCCTGCCGTCGAAATAAGGCGCCCAGTATGGGTGCGCCGTGATGTAGTCCGCGCAGTCCGCATAGCGTGCTCCAGCGCGGCTGCAAATCATCACGGGATGGAACAAGTCAAGGGACTTGACATATTTGTAGAGGTGCCTTAGATACACGGGGGATATGTTCCTGCATTCTGGCTCGTCAATGAGGAAATAGTAGGTGAAGTCCTGGTTGCGCATGGATTCGATTTTCGCCTTGATTTTCGCCAGCAGTTCAGGGCTGGGCTCAATGTCCCTGACCGCCTCCGCCTCAATGCCTTTGAGCAGCCTGGATGGTTCCAGTGTTCTTCTGAGCACAATGTCATTGTTTGTGCAGAATGAATCGCGTCTTGTCTTCATGAACTCATTGAAGCGGCGGCCAGTTCCAAAGCCCTCGAGGCCTTCAATCATGCGCACGAATATGGGCTTGCCATCCTGCACAAGATAGCCGTTTTCAATCCAGACCATCCTGTTTTTTGCAGGCGCGGGCGCATTTACCTTGACCTGCGCCTGGCCGCCCTCCACCCTGGCTGTGAGCAGTGCCCCGTCAGTGCCGATGCCAGTGGCGTCAAATGCGAATGGATGCTCCAGTTTGTCGCCTTGGAACTCCAGTTTCTGCGGCTTTATGCCCTGGCCCTGTATTTCAAGTGTCAGTTTTCCCTTGCTGCGCTGGCGCACAATTCCCTTTATCCTGCTCTTGTCCTGCCCTGGATAGAATGTGTCCGAATAGCCTGGTGTTGTGAGTTTTATTGAGACTGGCTCGTACTCCAGCATAATCGGGTATTCGCGGCCCAAAGTCTCGCCGCCGTCAAGCACGAACTTGACCTTGCTGCGGCAATTGGCCTTGTCAAAACTGCATGGCAGTTCAATTTTGTTTTCGCCATTGGCCAGTTTGATTTGCTCCTTGCGTCCCTGGTATGCGATGCTGTGGGTCCCGCCTAGTGCGGAGTAAATGTTCAGTTTCAGCTTGCCATGATAGATTTTGCCGTCAAAGTTGCTGATTTCAGCGGCTATGCTCTCAATGGAGAAGTCGTCCTTGTCCTGGCGTTTTGGAAAGCCTTTCAGTTTGCGGAAAAGGGAACTTTCCTGGTTGACATGGATAAGCGGGCTCCATGTTATGCTGCCCTTTGCCTCGGGCACCCTGTCCCTGGTTATGTTCACGAGCCACTCCGTCTGCCAAATTCTGTTGCGGGTATGGTAGAAGCCCGCCAGCGGAATCCTGACCTCGCAGGACCAGAAGTCCTTGCCAAGGAAGACTGCGCTGTCCCACAAGGGCGCGTATCCCGGGTCTGGCTTGATGTGGCCGCCTTCATAGTAGTACTGGCACCATCTTACATTGCCTGCCGACACCACGAACTGGTAGAACTCATCCTGCTTGCAGGCTGGCGAAAGGAAAATCTCCACCAAATCGCAGCCCCATGGATAGGGCTGCACAGGCGCCTTTATTTTGGCCATGCATGGCTCGTCGCAGCGTATGCCAAAATATAGATTGTCACCGTCGTTGCAGACGCGGAACGAGGTCTGCGGCATTATGACTTTGTTCTTGCTGCCCTTGAAGTCCTGGAAATCACTGTGGACATGGGCCTCCTTCCACTGCGGCTCATCCAGTTTTCCATCCAGGTCAATTGCACCAGCAAAACCCAGCAACGACACCAGCAAAAACAAAACAAGTGACTTTTCCATGGTAATTAATCGGGGGTGGTTGATTGTAACTATTCAGTACTTACCTGAAGGTCTGGATTTTTTATTTATCCACAGATTTCCACAGATTCTCACTGATTTCATTAGAAGATAATCAGTGAGAATCTGTGGAAATCTGTGGATAAAATACAAATGGCACGTTTACAGCAGATGCATGTCCTGGAAGCAGTCTGGCAGGTGGAAGTTCAGGATTGGCACTGGCGCCCAGCTTATCCAGTGGGGGTGCGAGGTCTTGTCCCCGCACTTGTAGAAGTTGCATTTCCAGGTCTGGCCAGACAGTTTGCCCAGCGGGCCGCAGTATGGCTCCAGTGCCTGGCGGCGGATGATGAACTGGCATTGCCAGGTGGTGGGCTCTGTGATTTCTGGTTCGATCACAGGCGGCAGGCTAGTCTTGACTGTTATGAAGGAGCCATGCTCGGGCGCGACGTGAATGTATTCCTTGTATGCCTCGCCCACCACCTGGTGGTTCTTCACGTAGTAGAACAAGAACGCGCCGCCCGCGTTCATTTCCAGATTGAAGTATCCGTTGCCCACACTGGGCTTGATGAAGAATTCCACGCAGGAATCGGTGCATACCATGTCCTGGTAGTGGGTATGCACCGCCCTGACATAGCGGTCCTCCACATTGAAAATGCCGCTGATGCAATCCTCGTCATGGACCACCTTCGCCTGCACTTTCGGATGGTGCTCGCTGCTTTCAGGGCGTATGCTCTCAAGTTTAACGACTTGGGC